>JALFCH010000168.1 GCA_022771245.1 Rikenellaceae bacterium
ATAAGTCTCCAGAAACTCGTAGTCGAAGGAGGCTCTGCGGTTCTTTATTTCAACATTGCTTTTCGCTTTGGGCATATTCTTACGGTTTTGGGACTGCAAATGTAATGTTTTTCAGTGGTTCTTGGTATATTTGCGTCCAAATTATCATAGTTTATGTCTTCCAAAACCTTCATACAACCGCCCTCAATGGCAGAACTTCCCCAGCCCGAGACCATTGACGCGAGTGCCATCCTGGATTCCTACATCAAGGGTGAAACAGACCTTGTGTGCATTCTCGGACCCACTGCTTCGGGCAAAACACGCTATGCCGTCGGCTTTGCAAGGGAAATCAACCGCCTGAGCGGAAAGGCTGTCGCTGAAATCATTTCTGCGGACTCGCGTCAGGTTTACAGGGGTATGGATATAGGCACCGGCAAGGATATGGAGGAATACGGAGAGATTCCGGTCCATCTTGTAGATATAGCCGACCCGGGCAGCAAATACAATATCTATGAGTATCAGCGGGATTTCGAGAAGGTTTATAAAGACATACGGGAAAGGGGAGGCGTGCCCATACTTTGCGGAGGGTCCGGCCTGTATATCGAAGCGGCCACCTGCGGTTATTCTCTTCCGGACGTGCCTGCGGATCCCAAGTTGAGGGCGGAACTGGAGAAACAGGACACGGAAGACCTGATAAAATTGCTCGCAAGTCTGAAGCCCCTGCACAATTCCACCGACTACGACACCCGCAAAAGGCTCATCCGTGCTCTCGAGATTGCCATCTATGCCAAGGAACATCCAGTGGAGAGGACCGCTTACCTGCCCAAGAAGACTTATTATATAGGTACTCTGGTGAGTCGGGAAGTACGCAACTCAAAGATTGACGCAAGACTCAAGGCGAGGCTGGAGGAGGGGATGGTGCAGGAAATTCGCTCGCTTATGGACGGAACAAATCCGGCCCTTCCCAAGGATGAAAACGGAAAAGCCCGTGCAGTTCCGGCCGAAGACCTTCTCTACTACGGGCTTGAATATAAATTTGTTACCTTGCACATTCAAGGTGTTCTGTCACTCGAGGAGATGACCAGGCTGCTCGCCATAGCCATACATCAGTTCGCCAAACGCCAGATGACCTGGTTCAGGGGAATGGAGCGCAAGGGCATACGCATCCATTGGGTGAATGTTTGTTGACTTGGACAGCGGCTTGGGCTGCGAACCTACAGGGAGAATGCTTCCCGCACCTGATCCACGGCATCCAGCAGCTCCCATCCGAAGAACTGCACCTCTTTTTTGGTCCTGACGCCGCCCCGTACAAGTTCAACCTCTGCCTTGTAAGGTTTGCGTCCCACGTGGCCATAAGCCGCAGTAGGCTCGTAGATAGGGTTCTTGAGCCCGAATTTCTCTATGATTTTTGCCGGACGCAAGTCAAACAACTCTCCGATTTTCCCTGCGATGGCAGCGTCGCTTATCTTTTCTCCGTTTTTGTTGCAAGAGGCAGTGCCATAGCTGTTTACGAATATGCTCACCGGGCGTGCAACTCCGATTGCATAGGAAACCTGCACCAGAAGTTCATCAGCCACTCCCGCAGCCACCAGATTCTTCGCAATGTACCTCGCAGCATAGGCCGCCGACCTGTCCACCTTGGATGGGTCCTTGCCTGAAAATGCTCCGCCGCCGTGTGCTCCCTTGCCGCCGTAGGTGTCCACTATAATCTTGCGGCCCGTCAGTCCGGTGTCCCCGTGAGGGCCTCCGATTACGAATTTGCCCGTAGGATTGACGTGCAGGATATAGCCTTCGGGATTGGACTCCTCATCATATTCCCCCTTGAACAGGGCAGCCTCCGACTCCGGAATCTCCTTGAGCATCTCAGGAATCAGGATTTCCTTCACGTCCTTGCGTATTTTGGACTGCATAAAGAAATCGTCGGAAGTAAACTCGTCGTGTTGGGTGGAAATCACTATGGTATGGATGCGTACAGGTTTGCCCGTCTCTCCGTCATATTCCACGGTGAACTGGGATTTTGCGTCCGGACGCAGATAAGGCATCCTGGAATTTTTCTCCCTTCTTATGCGGGCAAGCACCCTCAGGGCTATATGTGAAAGGTAGAGAGGCAGAGGCATATAGTCCTCGGTGTCGCGGCAGGCATATCCGAACATCATTCCCTGGTCTCCGGCACCCTGAATGTCCGCCAGGTCCTCTTCTCCCTTGCTCTTGCGGTCCACACCCCGGTTGATATCGGCAGACTGCTCGTGCAAAGTGCTCATCACCCCGCAGGAATTGCCGTCGAAGCGGTATTCAG
>JALFCH010000125.1 GCA_022771245.1 Rikenellaceae bacterium
GCGATGTATATCCTTGATTCTGAGCTGCATAGTTGAGGTGCCGCGATAATAGTTCTCGACTATGGAATAGCAGATGTCGAAAGGATTTCCGCCCCTGATGTAGTCAAAGGACTCGGACATATTGAAGCCGATTGCGGAAATGTGCCAGCCCGGATTGGTCTCTTCGATGAGTTCCAGCTTGAGGTGTCCTCCTTCCGCTCCCACCTTGCGTCCGTTGCCGTTGTCATAGACATTCTCCGTAAGGAAGACCGGCATTGTGTTTTCGGGACCGAAAGGCTGGAACTGCTTCAGAATTCTCAGGAACTTAGGGGTTATGTGTGAAAAACAGATTTTTGCGTCTATATTCACGACGGGAGTCTGCATCTGGGGGATTATCTTGCCTGAAATGAAATTTTCAATACGGCGGCAGAATTCCGGAAGATTTTCCTCCTTCATGGTCATTCCTGCCGCATAGAGATGCCCTCCGAAATTCTCCAGAAGGTCGGCGCAACTCTCTATGGCTTCGTACAGATCAAAGCCGGGTACGCTCCTGGCTGAACCGCTCACGAACCCGTTGGCCTTGGTGAGCACTATGGTAGGTTTGAAGAATGCCTCCACCAGCCTTGAGGCCACAATTCCCACCACTCCCTTGTGCCAGGAAGGGTTATAGACTATGGTAGCGTTGTTGAAGGAAAGACATTTGCCTTCTGAAACCATATCCATAGCCTCCTTGGTGTTCTGCCTGTCTATGTCCTTTCTCTGGGTGTTGAAGCGGTTGATTTCCTCAGCTGCCTCGTTCGCTGTCCTGGCATCGGTGGCCGTCAGCAGGTCCACTGCCGACTTTCCTGATTCCATCCTGCCGGCAGCATTGATGCGGGGTCCTATCTTGAATACTATGTCATCTATGGTGAGGTGTCCCGGCTCCAATCCCGAGAGGCTGATCATTGCCCTAAGTCCCTGGCAAGGATTCTCGTTCAGGCGTTTGAGCCCGAAATGTGCCAGAATTCTGTTTTCCCCTTTGACGGACACCAGGTCGGAAGCGATGCTCACAGCCAGCAGGTCCAGCAGTGAATCCAGTTCCTCGGCCGCTATGCCCTTGGATATGGCCAGGGCCTGCATCAGCTTGAAGCCCACTCCGCAGCCCGACAGGTCGTCAAAAGGATAATGGCAGTCCTCCCTCTTCGGGTCCAGCACCGCCACCGCCGCAGGAATTTCGTTTTCCGGGAGATGGTGGTCGCAGATTATCATATCTATGCCCTTGCCGGAAGCGTATTTCACCCTTTCTATGGCCTTGATTCCGCAATCCAATGTGATGATGAGACTGTAACCGTTTTCCTCTGCCCAGTTGATGCCCTTGGTGGACACACCGTAGCCTTCGTCATACCGGTCGGGAATATAGAATCCCACCTTCTTGGAAAAGCGTTTCAGGAATGAATACACAAGGGAAACAGCAGTGGTGCCGTCCACATCGTAGTCGCCATAGACCAGAATCTTTTCATCCGAGCGCAGAGCCCTTTCCAGCCTATCCACGGCTTTGTCCATATCCTTCATCAGGAAAGGGTCGTGCAGGCTGTCCATCGACGGACGGAAAAATGCCCGGGCTTCTTCAAAGGTTGTGATCCCTCTTTGCACCAGCAGCCTGGCAAGGACAGGGTCGATGCCAAGCGCCAGCGACAACTCGCTCACAGCATCCTCATTCAAGCAT
The DNA here is from genome assembly GCA_022771245.1 of Rikenellaceae bacterium. Classification (GTDB taxonomy): domain Bacteria; phylum Bacteroidota; class Bacteroidia; order Bacteroidales; family UBA932; genus Cryptobacteroides. The sequence goes on from JALFCH010000125.1 coordinate 1,685, forward strand.
TCCTTGATGACCCATTTCTTTTCCATCGTTCCTTACCTTTTGCAAAACCTGCCGGACCAACCGCGCATTCCTTGCAAAGATACTCAAACAATTTCAAAAAGCGGAATAAAAATGATTTTTTGAGGATTACTTAAGAATAAGCGTGAGAAAAAATTTTTTGCGTACCTTTGCAAATTGCGCGCATACAATCACCCGTGCGCACCTGAATGATATAACAAGAAAAATATAGACTTATGAGCGTAAACGACTTAAACGAACAGGAACAGGGCCGCAGGGATGCCCTGGGCAAACTCCGCGAATTGGGCATTGAGCCTTATCCGGCACCTCTGTATCCGGTGAATGCCACTGCAGGAGCCATCAAGGAGGGTTATGACCCCGAGAAGGGCAATTTTGCGGATGTATGCATTGCCGGAAGAATTATGACCCGCAGGATTATGGGCGCGGCTTCCTTCATCGAACTTCAGGACGAGACAGGCAGAATTCAGGTGTACGTCAAGCGTGATGAAATATGCCCGGGCGAGGACAAGACTATGTACAATACCGTATTCAAGAAACTCCTCGACATAGGCGACATCATAGGCATCAAGGGCTATGCCTTCATCACCCAGACCGGACAGCTTTCCGTCCACGCCAAAGAGCTCACACTCCTGAGCAAATCCCTTCGTGTGCTTCCTATAGTCAAGGAAAAAGACGGTGAGGTTTTCGATGCTTTCAGCGACCCCGAGCTCAAATACCGTCAGAGATATGTGGACCTCATAGTGAATCCTCAAGTGAGGGATACCTTCATCAAGAGAAGCCAGATCATTTCCACTATGAGGGAATATTTCAACGAGGCCGGCTGTCTTGAGGTGGAAACTCCGATTCTTCAGGGTATTCCGGGAGGTGCTACAGCCCGTCCGTTCATAACCCACCACAATGCTCTGGACATTCCTCTGTATTTGCGCATCGCCAACGAACTCTATCTCAAGAGGCTCATCGTGGGAGGATATTCAGGTGTCTATGAATTTGCAAAGGATTTCAGGAACGAGGGTATGGACAAGACCCACAATCCGGAATTCACCTGTATGGAAATCTATGTGGCCTACAAGGACTATATCTGGATGATGGAATTCGTGGAGAAGATGCTCGAAAAAATCGCCCTCAAACTCCACGGCACCACCGTTCTCACCATAGGCGACAAGCAGGTGGACTTCAAGCCGCCTTACCGCCGCCTCCCTATCCTGCAGGCAATCAAGGAATATGCAGGCGTGGACGTGAGCGGGATGGATGAGGCACAACTCATTGAGACCTGCAAACAACTTCACGTCGAGGTGGACAAGACTATGGGCAAGGGCAAACTCATCGATGCCATTTTCGGGGAATATTGCGAGGAGCATCTTGTGCAGCCTACTTTCATCACGGACTACCCTGTGGAAATGTCCCCGCTCACCAAGAGACACCGCGAAAACCCGGAACTCACCGAGCGTTTCGAGCTTTTCGTATGCGGCAAGGAACTCGCAAATGCCTATTCCGAACTCAACGACCCTATTGACCAGCTGGACCGTTTCAAGGAGCAGGCCCGTCTCAAGGACGAGAAAGGCGACGATGAGGCAATGTACATCGATATGGACTTCGTGAGGGCTCTGGAATACGGTATGCCTCCGACTTCCGGAATGGGTATGGGCATCGACCGTCTGACTATGTTTATGACCAACCAGCCGACCATTCAGGATGTACTCTTCTTCCCTCAGATGAGGCCCAAGGAAGTGAAATAATTGCCGGCTTTGAAAAAGGAAAGAATCACTTCGGGACAGAATCCCCGCATAAAGGAGCTGCTCCGTCTTGCCGAAAAATCCAGGGCGAGGCGGGAAACCGGCCTTTTTGTCGTGGAGGGACAGAGGGAACTCGGCCATTGTCTCGATGCCGCTTATGTGCCCCAGACCATCTTCGTTTGTGAATCCCTGTCCGGTGCCATTTTTTCCGAAAACGGGAGCATAGAATTCAAGGAAGGAGCAGACGTGCTGATTTCCAAGGCATTGTCCCTGAATCCTGACTTGAATATCATAGAGGTTCCGGACCATCTTTACGAAAAACTGGCTTATAGGGGCAGTACCGAGGGAGTGGTGGCGACAGTGAAGGCCAAGACTCACGGGCTCAAGGACTTGCATTTGGGGAGCAATCCTCTTGTTATGGTGGTGGAGGCCGTCGAGAAACCCGGTAATCTGGGCGCGGTTCTCAGGAGTGCAGATGCCGCCGGAGCGGATGCAGTCATTGTGTGCGATCCTTTGACCGACCTTTACAATCCCAATCTCATACGTTCCAGCGTCGGTTCCGTCTTTGGTGTCCAGCTTGCGGCTGCTTCTTCGGAAGAAACCATTTCCTTTTTGAAGTCATTGAATATAAAGATATTGACTGCACAGTTGCAGGACTCGTCCCTCTATTATGAGACTGATATGTCAGGGGCTGCGGCAATAGTAATGGGTGCTGAAGCAACGGGATTGAGCCGGCAGTGGAGAGATGCTGCGGATGCACACATCAGAATCCCTATGTTGGGCAGGATGGACTCGCTGAACGTCTCGGTGAGTGCCGCAGTGCTTCTGTATGAGGCTGTGCGTCAGAGAAACAAGTGAAAATATGCAGAGATTCGGTCTTCTGGGATATCCCATAGCACATTCGCTCAGCCCCTCCCTTTTCAAGGCGGGGTATGACGGACGCTATGATTACGAGCTTGTGGAACAGGAGGACTTTGACACAGCCTGGAGGATTTTTCTCAAACGCTATCAGGCGGTGAACGTGACTGCTCCCTTCAAGGAACTGGCCTTTGAAAAGTCTAAAATCCGCAGCCGTGAATGTGAACTCATAGGTGCGGCAAATATTCTGGTCCAGACCCCCAAGGGAGTGAGCGCGTGGAATTCTGACTGCACTGGTGTTGCTGCCATGCTCAGGAAGGCTTTCGGCGGGGATCATTTCCTGGATGGCAGGAATTGCCTTGTCGTCGGGGCAGGTGGGGCCGGCAAGGCGGCTGCAGTGTCTGCTCTCACTTGCGGAATGAAGGTCTCTATGATAAACCGAAGTCTGTCAAGGGCTTTGGATTATTCCCACCGTCTCGCTCTCTCTTCAAAGAGTCTGACTGTCCTTCCTGCAGAACAGTTCTTCAAGGCTTTCGGGGAGGCTGAAGTGGTGATTTACACCGCATCCGCCCCATTGTGGACCGTCCTCCCGGAAGGGCCTCTTGCACGGGGACCGAAAATCCTCATTGAGGCAAATTACCGCAATCCTTCTTTTTCCGCCGACCTGCTTTCCCGCATATGTCCGGAAACTGAACTTGTCCGAGGAGAGGAATGGCTTCTGATGCAGGCTGTTACGGGCTATTCTCTGATGACCGGACGCAACCCCGACTCCGCTGCAATGGCGGCTGTCCTGAAATGACAATGCTATGAGTCTGAATAAAGTGATGCTAATCGGCAATGTCGGAGCCGACCCTGAAATCCGATATCTGGAGGGCGCTTCGGCCCAGGACAGCGTGAAAGTGGCATCGTTGCGCCTTGCCACCAATGAACGCTATCGTGACCGTGACGGCAATCTCAAGGAACACACGGAGTGGCATAATGTCACCGCCTGGCGCAGCAACGCTGAAATTATAGACAAATATGTCCGCAAAGGGACACAGATCTATGTCGAGGGCCGGATACGCACGCGCAGTTGGACGGACAAGGACAACAAAGTCCACGAAAGCCTTGAGATTCTTGCGGACACAGTCCAGCTTTTGGGGACCCGCGCC
>JALFCH010000133.1 GCA_022771245.1 Rikenellaceae bacterium
GAAAAATCCGTCCAGATCGGCCAATGGATCAAGGGGACTTGACATCACCAGCTCAACATAAGGTTCAGCGCCCTCGCAACTCTTCGCAGACAGAACTTTGAACACATCAGTTCCGGGAATTATCACAGAAGCGGATATGGATTCCCCAAAACCGGCACGGTGAGCATCGAACACCACATTCAGGCGCTCGTCCGTTCCCTTGCGGGGCAGACCCTCACAGACAAAATGCCAGACTCCGCTCTTCTGCTCCACATTGAAACGGCTTCCGGCAGTGTTCCCCTCGGCATAGAAAAGATTCTTCATCAAGTCCGCAGGCACGCTTTCACTGAGCGCCACGTGCCCCCTCACCTCAGCTTCCGAAACATTATTCTTGGATATATATACCTGATCTATAAATATTTCTGCCTTTTTTCGCGCCACCGTGAACGAAAATTTGAACTCCCGCAACTCCGGATTGGCCACTTCGAAAACCTTGGACAAAGCGAAACTCACATTATAGCGTCTCCCCTGCTTCAAGGCTCCGGCATCGGGCAGGAACTCCACCATATCCGACGACACCCACCTCGCACTGCCCTTCACGGACGGAGAGAATCCGAACAGGTCCTCAGGGGGTACGGAAGTATTTGCAGCCCCTGTGAACTTGATGCGTATGGAAGCATTTTCATTTACAAGGCCACCCGAATAAGCATAGACATAGTCAGCAAAGGCCGGGTCGGGATTGATTTCGTCATTTTGCCTGCAGGAAAGCAGAGCCAGAAACATTGCCGTGAGCAGTAAAAGGTGTTTTTTCATTATACCAGGTGAATTTTCAGTACAACAGGTGTATTTGCTGCGCAAAATTACTAAATTTGCGATTTAGGAATATGGTTATTTTAATAATTCGGGCAATATGGACAGGAAAGTCGTAATCATCCCCACATACAACGAAAAGGAGAACATAGCAAAAATCATACACGCGATCTTCGGCATCGAGGGCGATTACCACGTGCTGGTGATTGACGACGGCTCCCCGGACGGGACTGCAGGAATTGTGAAAGACCTGCAGAAAGAATTTGAGGCAGGACAGGGGAATTATGCCGGAAGACTGCATCTGATTGAAAGAAGCGGCAAACTTGGACTCGGAACCGCCTATATCACAGGCTTCAAATGGGCATTGAAGGAGGGTTACGACTATATTTTCGAGATGGATGCCGACTTTTCCCACAATCCGGAGGATTTGCCGAGACTTTGGAAAGCCTGCGCCGAGGACGGGGCGGATTTGGCCATAGGTTCGAGGTACTGCAAGGGCATCAGCGTGATACACTGGCCCATAGGAAGGGTTATAATGTCCTATTACGCATCGGTTTACGTGAGGACGGTGCTGGGGATGAAGGTCTATGACACCACCGCCGGATTCAAATGCTACCGCCGGCAGATGCTCGAAAAGGTGGACCTGGACAGGGTGAAGATGTACGGCTACGGGTTCCAGATTGAGATGAAATACACCTGCTGGAAACTGGGCGGGAAGATTCAGGAGGTGCCGGTGATATTCGTGGACAGGACCGAGGGCACATCCAAGATGAGCGGGAGCATTTTCGGGGAGGCTTTCTGGGGTGTTATAGGACTGAAGTTCAGAAAGATACGCGCGAGGGCATAGAGCCACAAACGCATAGACCGGAAACATTGACACGCTTGCAAATGGACCGGAAACATAGGCCCGAATACGTATGGACACATATCAAAAATATATGGCGGAGGCCCTCAAGGAGGCCGCAAACGCTGCTGCCGAAGACGAAGTTCCGATTGGGGCGGTGGTCGTTTGCAACGGCAGGATAGTCGGACGGGGACACAATATGACGGAGCGCCTGAAAGACCCTTCCGCACACGCTGAAATGATTGCAATAACTGCTGCAACAGAAGCACTTGGAGGGAAATATCTGGACTCCTGCAGCCTTTATGTGACTGTGGAACCCTGCCCTATGTGTGCCGGTGCGATGAACTGGGCTCAACTCGGGGAACTGGTCTATGGAGCCTCCGACCCCAAACGGGGATATACCCGCTTCACTCCTTCGCTCCTCCATCCCAAGACCAAAGTCGTTGCAGGAATAATGGACCAGGAGTGCGGTGGGACGGTTTCGGTTTTTTTCAAGGACAAGCGTAAGTAATTCTCACACAATGGAATGGCTGCAATCACTCGGACTGCTGGGACTGTTCATAGGGACATTCCTGGCGGCCACTGTTCTGCCCTTCAGTTCCGATGCGCTGTATCTGGGAATACTGGCTGTGACCGGAGATGTTTGGGGATGTCTTGCGGTGGGCACCTTGGGCAACTGGCTGGGCAGCGTGGTGACCTACTGGATGGGATGGATAGGCAAATGGGAGTGGATTGAGAAATGGTTCAAGGTGAAACCGGAAACTCTCGAAAAACAGAAAATCAAAATCGACAGATACGGGGTCTGGATGGCCCTGCTGGCCTGGGTGCCTTTCGTCGGGGATGTGATTGCGATTGCGCTGGGATTCTACCGGACGCGGCCTTGGGCGACAATGTTTCTGCTTTTGGTCGGGAAACTGCTCAGATTTCTGTGCTGGAATTGGATTTACGGACTTATGTAGGTGTCTACGGTAAAATATAGGTAAACTGACGGCAAATTTCCTTCTTTTTCCGACAAATTTAGTGTACCTTTGCGGTCCACGCGAAAAACTATTAAACAACTATAACTACTTTTCTATGGCAAACGAAAAAAAGTTTATCACTTGTGATGGTAACTATGCAGCTGCCCACATCGCTTATCTCTTCAGCGAGCACGCTGCAATCTACCCTATCACACCTTCATCCACTATGGCCGAATATGTGGACGAATGGGCTGCAAAAGGAAAAAAGAACCTTTTCGGTGAGACGGTCAAGGTGACTGAGATGCAGTCTGAAGGTGGTGCCGCAGGAGCGGTTCACGGTTCCCTCCAGGCAGGTGTGCTCACATCCACTTTCACGGCATCGCAGGGTCTTCTCCTGATGATTCCGAATATGTACAAGATTGCCGGCGAGATGCTCCCTTGCGTATTCCACGTGTCTGCGCGTACACTTGCATCCCACGCACTTTCAATCTTCGGTGACCACCAGGACGTTATGGCCTGCCGCCAGACAGGTTTTGCAATGCTGGCTTCAGCATCAGTCCAGGAGGCTCTCGACCTGGCAGCAGTGGCTCATCTTTCGACAATCAAATCCAGCATTCCTTTCCTCCACTTATTCGACGGATTCCGCACTTCTCACGAAATCCAGAAAATCGAGCTCATCGACGAGGAGGCTCTCAAGGGAATGATAAGCACAAAATCACTTGCAAGATTCAGGGAGCGCGCACTCAATCCTGACGCTCCTGTGACCCGTGGTTCAGCACAGAACTCCGACGTATTCTTCCAGGCAAGAGAGGCTTGCAACGGCGCTTACGAGGCAATTCCTGACATCGTGGCAAGGTATATGGGCGAAATCAGCGAACTCACAGGCAGAAGCTACCGTCCTTTCGACTACTACGGAGACCCTCAGGCAGAGAACGTCATCGTTGCAATGGGTTCCGTAACCGAAACCATCAAGGAGACAGTTGACTACCTCGAGCAGCAGGGACGCAAGGTCGGAGTGCTCATCGTGAGACTCTACCGTCCGTTCTCTGCTAAATACTTCCTCAAGGCACTTCCTGAGACAGTCAAGAAAATTGCAGTTCTGGACAGGACCAAAGAGCCGGGCTCACTCGGAGAGCCGCTTTACCTTGACGTGAAGGCACTCTTCCAGGGCAGGGAGAACGCACCTCTGGTTATCGGCGGACGCTATGGTCTTTCATCAAAGGACACCACTCCTGCACAGATTATCGCAGTTTACGACAACCTCGAGCAGGCAGAGCCTAAGACAGACTTCACCATCGGTATCGTGGACGATGTGACATTCAAGTCACTCCCTATCAAGGAAGAAGTTTCAATCGTGAAACCGGGCACCACAGAGTGCAAATTCTTCGGACTCGGATCTGACGGTACAGTGGGTGCAAACAAGAACACCATCAAGATTATCGGTGACCACACTCCTAAGTACGCTCAGGGCTATTTCGACTACGACTCCAAGAAATCCGGCGGATACACCTGCTCTCACCTCCGCTTCGGTGACCTCCCTATCAAGGCTCCTTACCTCGTTTCAACTCCTGACTTCGTTGCCTGCCACGTGCCTTCATACCTGAGCAAGTACGACGTTCTCGCAGGCATCAAACAGAACGGCACTCTCCTTCTCAACAGCCTTTGGGACGAGAAAGAGACACTCGAAAGGATTCCGGACCACGTAAAGAGCGTCATCGGCAAGAAAAACATTTCCCTCTATATCATCAACGCGACCAAGATTGCTGCAGAAATCGGACTCGGCGGAAGGACCAACACCATTCTCCAGTCTGCATTCTTCAAAATCACCAACATCATCCCTTATGAGGATGCTGTGACCTATATGAAACAGGCCATCCTCAAGAGCTACGGCAAGAAGGGTGAGAATGTCGTGAATATGAACTACGCTGCAGTGGACAGGGGCGGAGAATACATCAAGGTGGAGATTCCGGCAGACTGGAAAGACATCACAGCCAAGTTCGAGAACCCTAACAAGGACCGTCTTGCACCTTCATTCGTGAAGGAAATCGCCGACGAAGTGAACGCACAGTGCGGCGACCGTCTTCCTGTAAGCAAGTTTATGGAAATTGCAGACGGCACAATGCCTGCAGGTTCAGCAGCTTACGAGAAGAGAGGCGTGGCAGTGAAAGTGCCGCAGTGGGATGCCCAGAAGTGTATCCAGTGCAACACTTGTGCATTTGTCTGCCCTCACGCTGCTATCCGTCCTTACATCCTCACTGCTGACGAGGCTGCCAACGTTCCTGAAGGCATCAGCCTTGCAGACGGAAGGGCTCAGCTCAAGGAATACAAATTCGCTATGGCAGTTTCAGTGGCTGACTGTACAGGTTGCGGCAACTGCGTGGATGTCTGCCTCGCAAAGGACAAGGCCCTCACTATGGTGCCTTACCAGCCTGCAGACCAGAAAGCATTCGACTGGCTGCACTCACACATCGGCTACAAGGAGAACATACTCAACAAGGCCGGCAACGTGAAGAACGCACAGTTTGCACAGCCTCTCTTCGAGTTCTCAGGTGCCTGCGCAGGCTGCGGTGAGACTCCTTACATCAAGACCATCACCCAGCTCTTCGGCGACCATATGATGATTGCCAATGCAACAGGTTGTTCTTCAATCTACGGAGCATCCTTCCCTGCAACTCCATACTGCACCAACGCTCAGGGCCACGGTCCGGCTTGGGCAAACTCTCTGTTCGAGGACTTCTGCGAGTTCGGTCTCGGTATGAAGCTCGGTTCTGACAGGGCACGCGCAACTGTTGCCCGCCTTATGGAACAGGGACTCTCCTGCAGCTGCTGCTCAGACGAGATGAAGGCCCTCTTCACCCAGTGGCTTGAGAACAGGAACGATGCGAAAATCACAAGGGAAGTTGCCGACAAGCTCGTTCCTCTTATGGAAGCTTGCGGATGCGACACCTGCAAGGCTCTTCTCGAGTACCAGCACTTCATTCCTTCACGCAGCCAGTGGATCATCGGCGGTGACGGTGCATCCTACGACATCGGATACGGCGGACTCGACCACGTGCTCGCTTCCGGTGAGAATGTGAACATCCTTGTTCTGGATACTGAGGTTTACTCCAACACAGGTGGACAGTCATCCAAGGCAACCCCTGCAGGAGCAATCGCAAAATTCGCAGCATCAGGCAAGAAGGTACGCAAGAAGGACCTCGGTATGATGGCAATGAGCTATGGTTATGTTTACGTTGCACAGGTTGCAATGGGCGCATCTCCAGCTCAGTATTTCAATGCCATCAAGGAAGCTGAAGCTTACGACGGACCATCCCTGATCATCGCTTATGCACCTTGTATCAACCACGGTCTGAAGGCCGGTATGGGTCTGAGCCAGAAGGAGGAGAAACTCGCAGTAGAGTGCGGTTACTGGCAGCTCTACAGGTACAATCCTGAGCTCGAAGGCACTGACAAGAATCCGTTCACTCTGGATTCCAAAGAGCCTGACTGGAGCAAGTTCCAGGACTTCCTCAAGGGCGAGGTTCGTTTCGCGTCACTTTACAAGATGTATCCTGACCAGGCAGCAGAACTTCTCGCCAAGACTGAGGAGTTTGCAAAGATTCGTCTGGAAACCTACAAGAGACTGGCTAACAAATAGCCTGTTTCAAGCATCAAGATTTTGGGGTGGCCGTTTGGTCACCCCTTTTTTGTCGTTCACATAGACCAATCCTTTGGAAAAACTGCTAACTTTGTGGCCCCATCCCAAATTATCAAGACAATGAGTTCAATCCTAAATCAGTTCAGCGGCAACAAAAAAGATGTTCTGATGTTCCTCGTATATTCAGGTGATAGCATAAACGAAACCAACCTCAGAGCATACGCCAAATTCAGGCAAAGGACGACAAATGCAGTAGAGAAAGATTTATATGATCTTTACATCAAGTCAATTGTCAAAAATTACTATTTTTATTCCAGGGGCAGAGAATCCAAGCTGAACCCGGAATATTTCTTTGAAGCGGCGATCGATATGATACACAATGAAAAGAAAGTATTGACCAGCTTCAAGACCTATTTTCCGAAGAGAAGTCAGACTGCCGAATTTCTGTGGATACTGGCAGAAATGCTGGCAGGAGTGAGACCTGTGACTTCTGTGGCCGGTAAATTTCCGGATGGGACTGGACCTGAATATCTGTTCGGGGTCAATAAAGAAGGGATTCTGGATGAATATGCATTGAAATTCAATCAGGAGGATTTCCAGAGATATATAAATGTGTGCCTGAATAAGAACCTCTATGACGACATCGACGGGAATGGGGACTTCCTTAACCGGATGGAAAATCTTGTCCGGGAATTCCGATCCGAACCGGATATGGACAAGGAAATGCTGATAAACCGGATATATATGGAAAGATTTCTCAGCACGGGTGAACTCAGGCCTTTACCGGAGGGAATTAAAGCTGATTATCAATACCTTGCGGCTCAAGCAATTCTCGAGCTTTATGGCGGGAGATACGAATCGGCCTCGGACATATTCTCTGAAGCGCTGAAACGGAGAAACCGGATTTTCAAAGACAAGAATATCTTTACGCATCCGATAGTTGCATTCTATCTCATTCTGTCGTATCTCAAATCCAATACGGAGAAGAGTTTGGAGAAAATGGACCAGTTTACCAGGAAAAAGCCGGTCATTGAGAATCCGCTGCTGATGCCCGCCTATTTTGCAGCCAGGTATCTTGGAAAGCCTATGGACATCACACGATATTCCTGGGAGTTCGAAACAATGACGGAGTCAAGGAAGTTACAGATAGTACGTGATTTTGGAGCAATTATGTGCGGATATTACGGAACAAAGATTCCGGATGGCATTATCCCGAAATATGCCATACTCCGGCACGAAATTTCTCCCTACATAGAACTCCCTTCCAATGAGAAACAGCGACTTGAGCAACTCTTCGGTGGCAGTCCCATAATTGCTTCCATTTACAAAAAGGAAAAATGGGAGTCTGTTCTGGACAGTTTGGGAACAGTGCTCAACAAAGCCGGGGCTGAAAGCGGGAACGAGGACAGCCGCAGCGTAAGGATAGGATATATTTTGTCTCCCGATTGCAGCGAATTGGAAGTGAGAACGCAGTCAATACTCAAAAACGGGAGCTGGGGCGCAGGGAAAAAAGCGTCACTGCAGGATTTTCTGAACTCGAAACTGCCCGAGATGGACGAAACGGACAAAAAGGTGGCAAGGACAGCAGTCCGCAGTTTCTGGGGCGGACAAATACGCAGCCAGGAAGCATTACCACACCTCATAGGGACAGATAGGGTGCTCTATGGCAGTTTTGCCCCATACAGCACCGTGACTGTAAGAGAAGAACAACCATATCTGACCATAGTCAAGCAAACGAAAGGGATTGAGGTTTCGTCAAACTTTTCGAAAAAGTACCACAGTTCCAAGTTTATGACAACCTTGCGCTGGGACAAGAAAAAATACACAATGACTGTAATCAGCGTAACTCCAACACAATACGAGATTCTTGGTGCGCTTTTCTCACTGCCCGTCCTGCCTCTGGAGGCCGAAACCAGGTTGAAGGAAATGCTGAATTCAGTGTCGGCATATATAGAAATTCATTCTGACCTGATTGAAGGCGGCTCATCCCTTGAAACAGTCAATGGAGACTCCACCATACACCTGCGCATCACTCCGGAACAGGGCAATTACAAACTGCAGCTGAATACCAAGCCGCTCAAAAACGGCCAGCTGACGTTTTTCCCGGGCAAGGGCGATCGCAACATATATGATGAGGCTGACGGGCAGAGGTTCCAGGTAAAAAGGAAACTTTCGAAAGAAAAGCAGCTGCTTGAGAAATTGGGAGATTTTTTCGGTGACGAACTTGATTCAGATACAGTTCAAGACGATATGCTTCTGGAACCGGAAGGGATGCTTAAGTTGACTGAATGGATGCAACAGCAGGAAGAAGGATACGCGATGGAATGGCCGGAAAACAAAAAAATCAAGGTTGCACCGGTTGCAAGCACCTCCATATCCATCCATTCCTCTTCAAAGGAAAACTGGTTTGAGGTCGAGGGCGAAATTTCCTATGGAACAGAAGGCAAGATTTCCCTTGACAAATTGCTCGAGCTGATTTCAACAGGCAATATGACAGGCAATTACATCAGGCTGAACGATGAGACATTTCTGTCTGTAACCGAGATGTTGAAAAAACAGATTAAGCGTCTGGGGAGCATTTCGCAGTCTGGCCGGGACGGAGTCAGGATTTCAATGTTCAATGTAGGCCCCTTAGCTGAGCTCGTACGTTCCGGTCAGATGGAAGTGGTGAGCGACAACTCGATGGAGGACCTGGAAAAGAAGGTAAGGGATGCGGCACATATGGAGGTCGAAGTGCCGGAGGGGCTCAATGCCACTTTGAGGGACTATCAGATGGATGGCTTCCGCTGGATTTCCCGCTTGGACCATTGGGGCGCGGGGGCCTGCCTTGCAGACGATATGGGACTCGGCAAGACATTGCAGGCCATAGCCTTTATGCTCCGTAAAGCCCCATGCGGCCCTTCTTTAGTGATGGCTCCGGCATCGGTAGTGATGAACTGGAAAAAGGAATTTGCCCGCTTTGCTCCCGGGATGACAGTGAGTGTGCTGAACGAAGAAACTAACCGTAAGGAGGTTGTGGACTCAGCCGGCCCATCGTCTGTGATAATTTCTTCCTATGGACTTTTGGCCCATAATGAAGACATTGTGACATCAAAGGAGTGGAATGTTGTATGCTTGGACGAGGCACACACCATAAAGAACAGAATGACAAGGACTTCTGCCTCAGCAATGCAATTGAAGGCCACATCAAGGCTGATTCTGACCGGCACCCCTGTGCAAAACTATTTGGGAGAGTTGTGGAACCTGCTGCAGTTCCTCAATCCCGGTCTCCTGGGCAGTTTCGAACAGTTTTCACGGAAATTCATCTCCGCCGACAACAGAGAGAGTCTAAAACGTATGGTGCAGCCTTTCATCCTGCGACGCACCAAAGCCGAGGTACTGGACGAACTCCCCGAAAAAACAGACATAGTCCGCACGGTTAAACTCTCCGACCCAGAGATGCTGACATACGAAAATATGAGGCAGAAGGTTGAGAATCAACTCGAAGGAGAGCAGAAGGTAAATGTGAACGTGCTCGCGGAAATCACCCGTCTGAGGCAGGCGGCCTGTTCAGTGGCCCTTATTGACAAGCACTGGATTGGAGAATCCTCAAAGTTGAAGGAATTGAAGCTTCTGTTGGACGAGATTATCTCAGGTGGCAACAGAGTCTTGATTTTCAGCCAGTTCACCTCCTTCTTGGATATGGTAAACAAGAGTCTGGACGAGTCCGGATATGATTATTTCTATCTGAACGGCTCCACCCCGATTGCCCAAAGGACCAAAATGGTGAATGCATTCCAAAAGAATGAGAAAAACATATTCGTAATAAGTCTGAAAGCTGGCGGACTGGGCCTGAATCTGACCGGTGCGAACTATGTCATCCACCTGGACCCCTGGTGGAACCCCGCAATAGAACAGCAGGCCACAGACAGAGCCCACAGAATAGGTCAAAAAGAGAAAGTGACAGTATATCATCTGGTGTCCGAACACACAATAGAAGAAAAGATTCTAAGGCTCCACGACTCAAAGCGCAAACTTGCAGACACCTTCCTCGAAGGCACCTCCACAGCCACAAGCATCACAATAAGCGAGCTGCGGGAGTTGTGTTCCGGAGAGTAAGAACAACACTGCACTTCTTTGAATAATTAATCTAAACCACTATCTCTGACAAAGCAATTGCATAGAAAAGCAATAACGCCAAAGCATTATAGATTATGAGAGTATTCCACGGAAGTGCCATAGAAGTAAAGCTTCTACTACGACTCAGCAGACTGCATCTACCAATCCTACCTGATTGGCAAACCACTCTGAGTTTTTCAATTTCGTACACCTAAAACTCTTTTTTAATTCCCTACCGGATGGATGCTCTGAAAAGCCGCTCGATGCCATTGGCAAGTCAACGCCTGTCATCAACGACATCAAATACTTTTGGCAATATTTTTGTTTATTGCCAAAATGTTTATAACTTTGTCATACCATGACTAACACAGATATCATACTTAATTTTGCACG
>JALFCH010000030.1 GCA_022771245.1 Rikenellaceae bacterium
CAAGGTCAGACAGGGCAATCGCCGGGAGATGAAATTATGAAAAACATACCTTATATTATATATATGGCAGCCCTTGCCCTGCTCCTTGCCTGCCCGAAGACAAGCGCACAGGTGAAAATAGCAGCGGGTGTGGAACTCGACAAGGATGTACACGATTTCGGAGACATCACTCTGGGAAGCGGTGCAGTGAGCTGTACATTCTATGTCACAAACAATTCGGACAAGCCACTCGCCATCTACAATGTGGTTTCCTCCTGCGGATGCACAGACGTAAATTGGACAAAAGAGCCGGTGAAACCCGGACAGAAGGCAAAGATTTCCGCCACCTATAGCAATAACGAAGCGCCGGTACCTTTTGACAAGAACCTGACGGTCTATCTTTCCTGCAGCAAGAAGCCCCTGATACTCAAACTTCGTGGGGTATGTCACGCCAAGGAATTGTCCCTAAATGAAATATATTCGACACAATTCGGGGACCTCGGATTCAGAAGCTTGGACATAAAATGCGGAAACATACTCCAGGGCGAACGCAGAAGCGGCACGTTCAAGCTGGCAAATCTCGGCCAGGAAGCCCTATCATTGGACTTCCACGATTTGAGTGAAGGGCTTGAAATTGAAGGACTTCCCTGCACCATTACAGCAGGCTCCGAAACAAGCATAAGCTACACAATATCGAGTTCGAGGAAGAGATGGGGCGGGAACACCTATTTCGCAACTCCGGTTGTAAACGGCAGAACTTCCTATGAACTGTCTGGGCTACCGGCAGGCTCAAAAGCAGGCAAGTTGCGCATAAGTGCCTTTACCACAGATAATTTCACCGCACTTACGGATGCACAGAAATCCAAAGGCCCACGTCCCGTGTTCAAGACCAGCACATATTCATTCGGAAAGATGAAGGCCGGCTCCACCATACACGCGGAGTTCACATTCACCAACGAGGGCAGTGAGTGTTTCTGCGTTTACCGTTGCGAGACGGATGCTCTGAAATATTCCCACGGCAGGATAGAACCGGTGTGCAGCGGAGAAAGCGGCTCGATTAGGGTGCACGTGGACACCTCTATGATGCCGAAAGGAGAAACTCTCGTGACCGTAAAACTCACCACGAATTCCCCGCTACGTCCTGTAATCAACTTATTTATAACAGGTTATCTCGAATAATCCTATGGAAATCCTGCACGAAGCCCTGGCTATATTGGGCAGTTCCCTTCAAATAACGGGTTTGGTCACGGTGATGATGATGATGATTGAGGCTGTGAACATCGAGTCCAAGGGAAAGTTCTTCTCGGGACTGAGGAAGAGCCCTTTTGGACAGGTGGTGTTCGGTGCTGCCATAGGTATCATTCCCGGATGTCTCGGAGGTTTTGCCAGCGTGTCCCTTTACACCCACGGGATGTTGAGTCTCGGTGCTCTCGTAGCCACACTCATAGCCTCATCGGGAGATGAAGCCTTCGTGATGCTGGCAATGTTCCCGAAGAAAGCCCTCCTGATTATGGGGTTGCTCTTCATTATTGCGACACTGGCGGGACTTTGTACCGATGTTGTACGTAAAAGGCTAAACAAGAAAAATATGTCAGTTGAGAACGCCTGCGAGGATGGCTTTGCACTACACGAGACTGACACCCACCATCATCATTCAGAAGAACATACCCACAGTCACGGCAGGCATTTCGGCTGGAAAAGGATAGTCCTGGCGGCAGGAATAATTGCTTTCATAGTGAGCCTTGCCACAGGAGCGATAGGACACGAGCACGCGAGCGGAGAATGTGCAGAAGAAGGAATCTGCTGCCACGAACATTCACATCACGAGGCTGAAGATGCACACGGCTTGAAAATCAACCTGTTGGATGAGACCTGGATGAACATAGTTTTTGCCATTCTGAGCATTGGAATACTCGGAGCCGTGCTTTTTTCCGGAGACCATTTTGTGGAGGAACATCTGTGGAAACACGTGGTCTGCAGACATCTGCCGAGCATATTTGCCTGGACTCTCGGAGTGCTTGCCTTGATAACCGCACTCACTTCTTTCTTCGACATAGGCACCTGGGTGAATGACAACACAGCGCTTATGATACTTCTTGCCACTGCCGTCGGAATAATCCCGGAGTCGGGACCTCACCTGATTTTCGTGACGCTTTATGCAGCGGGAATCGTGCCGCTGCCAGTACTTCTGGCCAGCTGCATTTCTCAGGACGGACACGCATCAATTCCGCTGCTGGCTGAGAACCGTAAGGCATTCTTCAGAGCCAAGATCATCAACTGTGCAGTGGCCTTGCTTTGCGGTTACACTGCTTTATTGCTGGTTTAGAACGAGAAGCCGGGCAGCGTAAAGGTCAGCGACGACCACCTCGATAGATGCTCAGGGTCTGTCCTATGCGTATGGTCGTACCCTTGAGATGATTCCATTTCTGAATCTGTTTAACAGTGCAGCCGTAACGTTTGGCAATACCGCCGAGTGTATCTCCGCTCTTGACCTTATAGGCTATCCTCTGCCCATCTCCCCCATCCTTGATTTTTTTGATTACCACAGGACTCAGGAGCGTGTCCGCCTTGTACAAATGCACACTGTCTTCCACGGCAATATAGTCTGCAGTGTAATGAGCAGGCAGTCTGAGTATCCAGGACTCTTTCTCGCTGCCCGGTATTATCTCGTGGGTGTACTGAGGGTTAAGCATTTTGATTGTTTCGAGCGGCACTCCTGCAAGTTCGCTCACCTGCTTGAAATGCAGCATCTTATGAATATGGAAAGTGTCCACCTGTGCCGGAAAATCAAGCTGCTCAGCACGTATTCCGTGTTCCTTGTAATAGTTCAGGGCATAGAGCGCCCCTGTAAACGCAGGAACATATCCCCTGGTCTCACGCGGCAGAAAATAGTAGATGTCCCAGATGTCAGTCTTGCCGGAACGCTTCATTGCCTTGCTCACATTGCCGGGACCGCAGTTATAAGAGGCAATGGCCAACTGCCAGTCACCGAAAATGGCATAGGAATCACTAAGATATCGGGCAGCAGCATCGACAGCCTTGACCGGGTCCAGTCTCTCATCCACAAATGAATTGATTACCAGCCCGTATTTCTTTGCAGTCTGGTACATAAACTGCCACATACCCTTTGCCCCGACTCGTGAAACTGCATCGAACTTGAGCATAGACTCAATCACAGCCATAGCCCTGAGTTCTTCCGGTATGTCATAGCGGTTGAAAGTCTCCTGAAAAATCGGGAAATAATAATTGCCCAAACCTATGACCCGCCCCATCTTTTCAGGCATTTTCTCTGAATAAAGGATTATGTAATTCTTCACTACATCATTGAAAGTCAATGGAATAAAGGATTTGATATCGGAAAGCCGCTGAACAAACACAGAATCCGGAACCGAGGATGTGTAACGCACGGAAGTTGTGTCCAGATTGCTGAGGCTGGCGTACTCAAAATTCTTGTGTTTGTTGTAATATGCCAGCAGAAGGCTGTCAACGGTAGATTTTGACATAGTGCTGTCTGCAAATTCGGCCTCAGCGCGCACCAGGAGCGTGCTATCGTTGTCCGAAACGATTTCAGGCACATCAAAATAGTCCTGGGCATATCCATTCACACTGACAAATGCCGCAAGAGCAGCTGAAACAAGTTTGCAAATATTCCTCATCAAGCAATTATACTAAGTAATCCACAAAAATAACCTGCATCATCATTAACTCGATAATCCAATTCAAGTCTGACGCAACCATTTTTTCATATTTCTAAAATTTCACACCGATTTTCATTCCCACAGCCTCTGTCACAGGGGATGTCTTCATCGCGATATTGCTGTCCGGACCGATGACTGTCGGCTCCATTCTGATGCTGATATCATCAGTCACTTCAAAATCATACATAACCGCAAATACGTTGGCGTCTATGATTTGCAAAATGTACACAAGACCGAGGGCCACAATGGAATAGTCCCTCAGACGGCGGTACGAATCCTTGTAATATTTCGCCTGGTCAGAGGTAATGGGACCGTTATAAGGCACCTCAACATTAGTAGCCTCATTGTATATACGCTTGAATCTCACATAGTTGAGGTTGTTCGTATAGACGAAATAACCTGCTGCGAGAAGGCCGGTGTAATAGACAGGAATCTTCCAGTATTCTCCGTTGTAGGCCTGCCCGAGACCCGGAAGCAAGGCAGAATAGATTGCAGCCCGGCCCGGGTTCGGCTTTCCGTTGGAAGGATAGAATGCCGCTGCATCCATAATGGAACCCCAATACACCAGGCCTGCTCCGGCATAGAGCCAGATATAGTTGGTCTTGTACCGTTCAATCGGATTACCGGCGGCTACGGACTGATTGTATTTCACGTTGTAGTATGCGGCAGTGCCTACGCAGGCACCGATTCCTCCATAGACTATCGGCAATTTCCAATAGTCCCTGTTATAAATCTGACCGGAGCCTGGAAGCATCACGGAACCGGCGAACATAGTTCCGATCTTAATTTCCTGCTTGTGCCCCAGTCCACGGAAAAGTTCCTTGAAAGAGAAGAGTTTTTCGGTGGTATCGGCCTGGGTCTTATAAGTCGTGTCGTTGTAGTTCTGCCGGAACGCCTCGTCCTTGAACTGGGCATTTGCACCGATAGCGTGCAGCATCAGAAAAGCCGCAAGCAGGAGAAAATATTTCAGTGACCTTTGCCTCATCAGTGGATTCAGATTTTCTCTATTGCAGTGAGAAACTTCTTCATTTCCTCATCTGAGGTGAAGCGTATGGTCATAGAACCCTTGCCGGAAGCAGAACGCTTGAGGCTTATGCTGTTGTCGAAATACCTGCCGACGATTTCCAGGACCTTGAAATATTCATCAGGCAGGTCCTGAGGCTCGGCGGTCTTTGATTCCGGCTCAGTTTCCTGCAGTTTCTGTATTTTTTTCTCCAATTCACGCACGGAGAGTCCTTCCTTCACCACCAGGTCGCAAAGCGCCTCCTGCAAGGCCGTATCTTCCACTCCCAACAACACCTTTGCGTGCCCGACGCTCAACTGCCCCACCTTCAGGTCGTGCTGAATCTTGGCCGGCAGTTTGAGCAGCCTCAGATAGTTGGTCACCGAAGCCCTCTTCTTGCCCACTCGCAAAGCCATCTGCTCCTGGGTGAGGCGGCACTCATCTATAAGCCTCTGGTAACTCAGGGCTATTTCTATCGGGTCCAGGTTCTCACGCTGAATATTTTCAACTATTGCCATCTCCAGCATCCCCTGGTCGTCTGCATCCCTTATATATGCAGGTATGAGGTCCATTCCGCAGATGCGACAAGCTCTGAAACGCCTTTCTCCACTGATTATCTGGTATTTGTCGGCAGCTTTCTTCCTCACGGTTACCGGCTGGATGAGCCCGAGGGTGCGTATGGATTCGGCCAATTCCGCAAGAGCCTCCTGGTCAAAAGACTGACGGGGCTGGAAAGGATTCGGCTCAATGTAATCCACCGGAATCATAAGCACGTCAGCCTTATCCTGGGGCTGAGTGCTTTCCGCTACGTTCACTTTGTTTACATAACCGACCGGCTTGCGGAAATTGTCCATCGATCCGGTCTCGCCGAGCAGGGCGCCAAGACCCTTGCCCAATCCTCTCTGTGGCTTAGTTGACATCAGTCTTAATTTTTCTGTTGAACTTGAGTATCTGTCAGCGGTTTATTGCCATACCATTGCGCTCCAGCACTTCTTTGGCAAGGTTGAGATAGTTCGTGGTTCCGTTGCAAATCACGTCGTAAAGAATTATCGGTTTGCCGTGGGAAGGGGCCTCGCTGAGCCTGATGTTTCTCTGTATCACGGTCTTGAAAACCATATCGGAAAAATGCTCCTTAAGGTCTTCCACCACCTGATTGTGCACCTTGGTCCTGCCGTCGAACATTGTTACGAGGAAGCCTTCGATGGTCAGCGCCGGATTCACCCCACCTTGCACGAGCCTGATGGTCTGGAGGAGTTTGCCAAGCCCTTCGAGCGCGAAAAACTCCGGCTGCACCGGAATGATTACGGAGTCCGATGCCGTGAGGCTGTTCACGGTAATGAGCCCGAGGGACGGAGAACAGTCTATAATTATGAAATCGTAATTGTCCCTGACTGGAGCGATGGCTTTCTTAAGCAGGGATTCCCTGTCTTGAGTCTCAAGCAGTTCCAGTTCCGCACCCACCAGGTCGATGGTCGAAGGAATCATATGGAGCCGCCCGATCTCAGTCTGGATCAGCACGTCCTCCACCTTTCTCTCCCCAATCAGCAGATTGTACAGAGTCCTGCCTTCTTCGCTGTCAGGAGAAAAATTCAGTCCGGAGGTTGTATTGGCCTGAGGATCCGCGTCTATGATAAGGACGTTCTTCTCAAGAACAGCGAGAGATGCGGCAAGATTTATTGCCGTAGTGGTCTTGCCCACTCCCCCTTTCTGGTTGGCTATTGCTATGACTTTTCCCATATACATTCAAATTTGCCGGCGGTTGCGCCAGGTGCATAGTCTGCAAATTTACAAATAATTTCTTTACTTTTCTTTTTTTAGTAATTTTGTCGCCCCATTGAATAGCAAATATGACCCGGAACTGTAACATATGGTATGCCGTAGTGAATCCGAATGCGGGTTCAGGGAGGACGGTATCCGAATGGCCAAAGGCAAGCAAAATATTGTCTGACAACAGAATAGATTTTGAATATCGGACAACCTGGAGAATGAATGCAGCAGTGGAAATCACGATGAAGGCTTGCGCGGAAGGCTACCGCAAGTTTCTGGCAGTGGGCGGAGACGGCACGGTGCACGAGGTTCTCGAAGGCATCTCGAAATATGTGGAGATGTCGGATGTGGCCCGAACTCTGGATACGGAAGTCCAGGCCGTCAGTCTGGGAGATTTCACCCTTGCCGTGATGCCCATCGGTTCCGGCAACGACTGGATTAAGACCCTCGGCATTCCCAGAGACTTCAACAAGGTGGCAGAAATGATGAAAGAGGAATCTCTGGGACATCAGGACGTGTTCTGCCTCAACCTCAAAGACAACAGTACTTCCAGAGAGATAATAAGCTATATGGCCAACGTGGGAGGGGTGGGTTTCGATGCCAATGTCTGCAAAAAGGTGAATTTTGAAAAGAACACCGGAAAGAGCGGAAAGATACTCTACCTTAAAGCCCTGATTTCCAATATACTGAATTTCAAGACTTTCGATTGTGCAGTGGAGGCGGACGGACGGGAGATTTTCAGGGGCCGGACTATGTCCATTGCTTTGGGAACCGGCAGGTACTCGGGAGGAGGAATGTTGCAGGTCCCGGATGCCGTACCGGACGACGGACTGATGGACATAACCATAATACCTCTTATGCCCTTGCACAGGATCATAAAGGCCGTTCCCGGTCTATTCACCGGCAAACTTCTGAAGAACAACCCCGAACTCATCTCAGCCAAGTGCAGCAGTCTGGTAATCACACCATTGTCCTCACCTTATCCCTTGGTGGAAGTGGACGGGGAAGTGGTCGGCAACCTGCCAGTGAGAGTCTGCAAGCTGGAAGGTCAGATAAAAGTCCTCAGAAATTTGAAGTGAAACTCAGGCGGGCTTCCAACACAGAAGCTTTCCTTGTCCCCGGTTCCATCAAGCCATAATCTTTGTACGCCAATCTGAATGCAAGCCTGAAATATCTGGTTATCAAAGCATTCAGGTGTGCAGAAATCCAGTAACCCCGGCCGTAGAGTGCCGGCACCGTGAACCTCCCCGGTATGTCGTATTCATAAAAATATATACGTCCGTCCCAATCGTCTATGCTGAAAATGCCGGCCCTCAGATGAGCGCTCAAGAAGGACTCGGACCTGTAGGCCTGCTCCAGAAAAATGGCCAGTCCCCATTCGGAGGCCTTGCTGCAAGCTGCCATAAGACTCGTGGTCCAATGTTCCGCCCAAACTGCAGAAAGCATAGTGCGGCCACTATGCACCTGATTTTGCGGCTGGAGGAATGTGAAATCGTCTTTCAGGCGGATTTCCCATCTGACAATATCTGCCCACTTGAAAAGTGCGGTGCAGTCTATGCGTGCGGTGCAGTCGTTTTTTCTTTTGGTGAAAGAGGTCCCCACAGAAAAGTGATGTCCTTTCGGGGCATCGGCTTGCGCAACTATCCTCACCAGATGCTTATCCGGACTGTAGCCCAGGAGTGCTCCCGCCTTGAAAACTTCTCCCACTGGCAAGGCGCAGGCAAGTCGTGCAGAAATACTGGCGGGAGGGGGCGATGTTGCGGAGGAAGAAGTGGCGAAAGTCAGAGCCAATTCCCCGGCAAGGTCTGCCCCACGCAGGCAGGAACGGAAATCTGTTGAAATCGATGAGGTTACCAGCTGGCCGGAAGGACCTGCCGTCAGCGAAGTGACCGAGCTAAGCCCCAAAGTGCAGTGACGTCCCCACCAGTTGATGTTCAACATAGGTTCGAAGCCTGCTCCGGGAGGTTTACGCCCTGCAGATATGGCTATGAGCGAGGATTTCAAGCCGGGCAGCCCGAGAGCCGCTGAAATGCTGAAACTGCGCCCCGTCCACGATATACCGGCTCCCGTATTTGCATAATTGCCCTTGGAAGAATGTGAAACGGCAAGTCCTGATGGTCGGAGAACCAATGAATTGACTGAAGTGGCCGAATCTATGAGCAGAGTATTCCACAATATGACTCCCTGACCGAAGCGGGCATTGAAATCCCCCAGGTAGAGTTTAATGTTGGACTTTGGCAGGTGAGCCCCGCAAGAAAGGGTGAATGAGGACAGGGAGATATTTCCCGGCTTGGGCGTTTGTTCCCCTAGGCCTCCCGCCCCGGCATTGAAATACAGCCTTTGTCCATTTCTGACTTTTGCACAGGAGAGCCAGGACAGGGAATTCTGCCCGGAAGCATCCAGTCCCCTGCTTGTAACCGAGGTCTGGAATTCAGAGTCCATAGACCAGTTCCCGACCTCCACGGCCGTTTCGGCAAAACTCACAAAATGGGATAGTGCCTGGGCAATACTGATGTCAAAGCCATCCACGGCAGCCAACTCCCGGACTGATAGCACAGGTCCGTTCCTGCTGATGTAGTCGGACAGAGAGGCTGCCCTGAAAGTTGTGAAGAGCCCGCTGTTTTCCAACTCGCAGGCGCTTGCAGAATTGATAGTCAGAGGATGGGAGGCAAAATATTCAAAACGCTGGATTTCATCCTCCGTCAGTTCTTCGATTTCCCCCGCTCCGGCGACAATGAGCATTGCTTCGATTATTGTCACCATCAATGTACCCAAGTTCATAGCGCAGATGCCGATGAACCCCAAACCGTTTTCCGCAATTATAGCAATTATCGGTGAAACACTCGCAAGAACGATGAATTTTTCAGTCAATTTTTTTCTTTTTTTATCGATGAAATAGTAATTTTGCGGCTTATTCGGATTTTTTATGAACAAAATCAAAATTTACGACAAGACATTCGTTCCCTACATCCCTCACGACGAATTGATCGGATGCATAGACAAGGTGGCAGCTCAAATCAACAGAGACTTTGCAGGCGCCACTGATGTGCCTGTTGTGTTGTGCATTCTGAACGGTGCAGTAATATTTACAGGAGAACTGATGCAGAGACTGGATTTTCCCTGCCAGCTGGTTACCACCAAAATGACTTCCTATGTCGGCACCTCCACTACGGGAGAGGTGAAACAGACTCTGCCATTGACAACATCTCTCAAGGGCCGCAGGGTCATTATTGCGGAGGACATCATTGACACGGGCCTCACCCTGGTGGCTATCAAGAAAATCCTGTCAGAAGAAGGAGTTGCCGATGTGAAGGTCTGCACGATGCTGTTCAAAAAGGAGGCCTACAGATGTGATGAGACGATTGATTATATAGGCAAGGAAATACCGAACCGTTTCATCCTCGGATTCGGTCTGGACTATAACGAGCTCGGACGGAACCTGAAGGACATCTATGTTCTTGAAGAAGACTGAAATTAAACGTAAGCAATTATGAAATATTATATTATATTCGGGCCTCCGGGTGCCGGAAAAGGTACGCAAGCGAGTGCAATTTCCCAAAAATACAATCTCAAACACATTTCCACAGGTGAACTCCTGCGCAAGGAGATGGCTGAGGGCACTGAACTGGGAAAGAAAGCCAGCGAACTCATAGATGCCGGATGTCTCGTGCCGGACGAAGTCGTGGAAGGAATGATTGAAGCCGAATTTGCCAGGAACAGGGATGTGGACGGCTTCCTTCTTGACGGATATCCCCGCACACTTGCCCAGGCGGAGTCTTTGGAACAGCTGCTCGGAAAGAGGCAGGAATGTGTGACCGCTGTGGTTTCGCTGATAATTCCTGACGGAACAATCTACGAGAGAATCAGGCACAGAGCCGGAATCGAAGGACGCGAGGACGACTGCAAGGACGAGGTCATAGCCAACAGAATTGCCACCTACCACAAGAAAACCGAGCCTATCATTTCGTTTTACAAGGCTGCGGGAAAATACTCCGAGGTTGACGGGCTGGGAACTGTCGAGGAGGTAAGGGAGAGGATTTTCGGGGTATTGGGATAGAACCTCACCTAAAGCTTGAATTATTTCACACGGGCTTCGCGTACGAGCATTCCGGGAAGTATCTTTCCGTGTCCGGTCTTGATGACGAAAGTGGTGGCACCTATGGTCGGATCGGCCTTGATGCCGGCTTCCTTGGCAGCTGCCTTCTGCGCCTTGGCTGCAGCTTTGCGGGCCTCCCTGTCACTTCCGGTGACAGCAGCCTGCATCTCCTGGTACTCATCCAGCGCACCGAAACGGTTGTCCCAGACCATACCCTTCTGGGCCTTCAGCGTCCCGACAACCTTGTATTTCACCTTGCCTTTTTCATCATATTCAGGAAGCAGCACCTCATACTTGTTCTTGTAGTTGACTCCTTCCTTCAGACCGATTTTCACCTGCACCGCCTTTCCGTCAGGAGATATGCTGTGGATAGGCACCTTCACTTTGAAGTCCTCATATTCCCTTTGGAGAGCGACTATGGCCTTATCCATCACACGGGCGCAAACCTTGCTGATTTGCTCGCCTTTGGTCGCCTTGCTGAACGACTTGGAGGATGTGTTGCTGCTCGTGGCAGTGGTCTCCCCCACGAAAGTCAGTCTGAAGGCAGTTGAGTTGTCGAAAGCAGCCTTCTTCATAGCGGCAACCTCAGAAGGATCTTCGTCATAGATCCAGTACTCATTGTACATCTTTGCGGCACATTCCTCATTCCATTCCAATCTGTAGAGATAGGAGGTCACATTCACGGTGAAACCGTCAATTTCGGAAATGAGGGCATTGGTCACATTGCCCAAATCAGAGGCTGTGCTGGTGTCCAGACCCAAGAGTGCCCCAGCTATTGCAAACAATCCCCCTACCACTGCTCCAGCCACTGCCGAGTTCTTGCCCTTGTCCACATAAGTTATGTCGTGGGCAATGAGATAGGTATTTCCGATAAGGTCCTCACCTGCATCAGACAACTGATAAAATGTTCTGTTCTTGAGGGCTTCCTCAATAGCTGCCTGTGAAGCATCGTATAGCCCTCGCTCAGCAATGAGAGACATATCGAACTTTCCCGAATACGGATTTCGGCAGTACCATTTGGAGACGAGCCGTTTCGCTATATCATACTGGGTTAAATATGCGTCAATGTCACGGAGGTTTGTTTCACGCTTTTCATTGCCGCCCTTGCGCAGTTTATCGGCGCTTGACACAATGTTGAGATAAGTGACGGTGTGGTCATTGAACTTGTCCGGAACCGGCACCGAGTGGAAGGCGGTATCAATCTCAAGACCGTATTGAAAATCCGGATGGGAGATGAGGACATTGCAGAGCGAACTTCTGCGGTATTTCTCAGCAATTTCATCCTGAGGATTTTCATTTTTCTGTGCAAACAACTGTGCTGCCGAAAGGGACAGCACAGCCAACAATATGAATACTTTTTTCATAAGAACATTTATCTAAACAAATGCTTATCTCAGGTATGCTTCACGATAAGTGGTAGGCTGCTGATTTTCGCCAAATGCCTTACCCACCTGACACCAGGCATCGACAGCTGTGATATCCAGTTCGAATGCCCTGTCGGCATCCCTTGCCTCGATTGCCCTCTCGTATTCTATTTCCTCTCCTACCCTGGTCTTGATTTCTTCCATAAGTTTGAGAGCCTCTTCATAGTATTTGGAATCAGCAGGGATTTCTGCAAGATACTCGACTGCATTGAAAGCGGCATCCCGGTTGAGCCCCGATGCCCATTCAGCCTTGGCCTTCATCAGATTCTGATGTGCAGTGAAGTCCAGATATTCCTGCCAGAGGTCCAGGGCAACCGGAAGAATTTTCTCCGTGTAGCATTTGCAGACATCCGGCACGAGCGAAAGCCTGAAAAAGGCTTCCTCATAGTTACGGGATTTTGCAAGCAGCTGAGCCTCAGAGACAATGCGGTCTGCATTGCTTTCATAGTAGGAAATAATCTTGTCGTTGGTCTGGGCCATGAACCTGGTCAGCTTCTGGTCCGTAATCTTGAGATTCCGGAATGCGGCATTGAAGGCTTTCTGATCGCTATTGCCGGCTCCCTTAAGATTCAGGCCGCAGGCATCGAATGTTCTCTTTCCGAGTGCATCCACAACAGCCACAGTAAGTTCCACTTCATTCACAAATTTATTAGACGCTCCCGGAATCACCTGTTTGTCAATGACATTGGCATAGCAGGTTAGATAGAACTGGGTGAGTTCGGCAGTCCCCATACCGCATTTGGAAGTGAGAGCATTCAACTTTGTCTCAAGCAGAATCCTGGAAGACTCCGGCACATTATCCACCGATTCGGGCACAAAAACCGCCACAGGAACCGAATTCTCAATTTTCTGTGCATAAGCTGCCGTAGCTATTGCAGCAGCCGCAAATATTGTCAGTATCTTTTTCATAAGCATAAACTATTTGGATCCTATGATGATTCGAGCCTGTCCGAGACCGATGCGGAGCACCTTCACGTCCACAGGCAGCTGAACCGTGTTCCTGAGATATTTCCTGAGGTTACCTGCCACGTCGCTGGCACCTATGGCACGTCCCCTTTCGTCATAGAGAGGCACGTGAACCTCTTCGAATTTCATCTGAAGTTCGTTGGCATCCACGAGATTGTAGCGGTGTCCGACAGTGTTGTCTGCCACCCAATCCTCGATGATTTCTATGAGTTCCTTGCCATCAAATTCAGTCTCGAGGTCGAGATCCTCGTCATTATCAAACACATATACATCCAGTCCAATCTCCCTGCCCATCTCCAGCATAGTCTCGAAATAGCTCTGGAGCCTCGCGCAGAACTCATCCATATAGGAATTTACGGCTTCCTCAAGCAGAACCGCTGTCTCGGCGGAGAAGGAGGGATTGCCGGTACCTGTCGCAGAAGCCACGGAACGGTTGGAATAGGCATCGAAAGCCTCCAGATTGAAGGTAACTGATTTCTTCGGGCCCACATTGTTCACCTTCCAGTTGAGCTGGAGTATGAGGTCGGCCTTCGCGCGGTTGCGCACTTCGTTGTAGGTGTTGGTCTGTACAGAACCTCCGTTTTTGCCCTGAAGTGCAGAAAGTTCGGCAGAGGTGGTGTTGATGGACTTCATTTCCTCATAGACATTTTTCAAAGGGAAGCCCCTGTCAGCCATTATGCCGCTGATTTTCGCAATCACGAAGCCCAGGTCCTGGTCCTCGTTGAAGGCAGCATTGTAGTTTGGAAGGGTCTGAGTCATTCCCTGATTGTCATAGTTTTCCACAAAACCTCTCTGGGTGCACCAGTTGTCACTCGGCACAATCATAAGGGTCGGCTTTTTCACCTGAGCCGAAAGAACTGCCGCAAAAGAGAGGGCGGCGAGTATGAGCGTCAGTTTTTTCATTTGGATTATTCTGTTTTAATTATTCCATTTTCAATTAGATA
>JALFCH010000076.1 GCA_022771245.1 Rikenellaceae bacterium
CCTGGCTCAGACTGCCTTCCATAAAGGGGTCGCTCTGGATATTGCTGAAAACTCCGTTCTCCAAAATACTCAGGCCGTTGTAGGTGCCCACCCATAGCCTTCCGTAAATATCGAGAGCCAGACTGCGGACATAATTGGAACTGATGTTGCCCCTTTGCGCCGAACTTGAATGGTAACTGACGGAAACATTGGACTTTATGTCATACATCCACAAGCCGTCCCCTTCAGTGGCAATCCAGAGTTCGTCTCCGTTGCGCAGGATGGCCTGCACCATTTTACCGCCACCGGGGGCGAAAATGCGCCGCACTCCATTGTTGTCGGGACTCCAGCAGAGCACTCCGTCCGCAGCAGTCCCTATCCATACACATTCTTGATCACCAAGCAATTCCGTAGCCTTGATATTGCCGGAGTACTGAAGCACGTTCCCCTCTTCAAAACGCATCGCAGCCTTGTCAAAGAACAACAGCTCACCTCCGGCAGCAACCATCAGCCTGCCGTCTCCGGTATCCGCAATGCCGGTCACTGCACGGTCGTCAGTCGGGAAATTTCTGAAACTCTCGGACCGGGCATCATACCAGGACAGGCCTTTCCCGGTTCCTACCCAAATATTGCCGGATGCATCCACGAAGACTTTGCGAATTATGTTGTTGGCCACAGAAGTGCTGTCCTGAGCATCATTCCTGAAAGTACGGAATTCGTATCCGTCATATAGATTCAGTCCGTCCTGAGTGGCGAACCACATTCTGCCTAAGGTGTCCTGGGCGCAGGAGAGCACCGTGCACTGGGACAGTCCTTCGTTGACTGAAAGATTGATGAAGGATATGTGGTTGTTGGGATTGCCACTTCCCGCTGCGAAGCCATAAGAAACGAAGAAAGCCGCCCCCGCAGCCAAAGAAGCTGCAAGAACGACTATTTTTCTGACAATATTATTTATCATCAAATCAGCATATCCATTACTTGTGCGAATACATTTTCAGCTGTGAAGCCCAACTTTTCGTCAAGCACCTTGTATGGAGCGGAAAAGCCGAAGCTCTCAAGCCCGAAAACAACTCCGTTGGAACCCACAAGGCCCTGAAGATTCACAGGAAGCCCCGCGGTGAGACCGAAAACATTTGCCCCTGAAGGAATAACTTCCTCCTGATATTCAGGGCTTTGACTACGGAAAAGTCCCTCGGAAGGAACGGAAACTATACGGCATTTCACTCCTTTTTCGCGAAGCAGTTCTGCTCCCGCAATGAGGGTGGACACCTCAGAACCTGAAGCAAGCAGCACCACCTCATTGATTCCGAGTCCGAAATCGTCCAATCTGTCGGAACCGGCCACTATATAGGCTCCCTTTGCCACATCAGCATAAGAGTTTCCTTCAGGCAGGCTCTTGATATTCTGACGGGAAAGTATGAGGGCAGTCGGAGTGGATACATTCTCCATCGCGAGCCTCCAGCTCTGAGTACATTCCTCAGAATCAGCCGGCCTGAGCACGAGCATAGAATTGCGTCCGTGATGGTTCTTGAGTTTCTCCATCAGCCTGATCTGGGCTTCCTGCTCCACCGGCTCGTGAGTCGGTCCGTCCTCGCCCACACGGAATGCATCGTGGGACCAGATGAATTTGACAGGCACCTCCATAAGTGCCGCCATCCTCACGGCAGGTTTCATATAGTCGGAGAACACGAAGAAGGTTGCACAGGCAGGTATGACTCCTCCGTGAAGTGCCATTCCTATACAGCAGCAGGCCATTGTGAGCTCTGCAACTCCGGCCTGGAAGAATGCTCCGGAAAAATCGCCTTTGCGCAATTCGGTGGTCTTCTTGAGGAAGCCGTCGGTCTTGTCGGAATTGCTCAAATCGGCCGAAGAAACTATCATATTTCCCACCTGCTGAGCCAATTGAGAAAGAACTGCCGCCGATGCGCCCCTTGTGGAATCGTCCCGTTTCTGCTGAACTGCAGACCAGTCAATCTCCGGTGCCCTGCCGCTGAACCATTCCGCCTTCTTTGCGGCCAGTTCCGGATTTGCAGCTGCCCAGGATGCTTCAAAGGCCTTCTTCTGAGCTATGATCTGCTGGAGTTCCGCCTTGCGGGAAGCATAGATTCCGGCCGTTTCAGGGAAGATGGTGAAAGGATTTTCAGGATCTCCGCCCAGGGCCTTGACTGTGTTCAGATAGGCATCTCCGCCGAGAGGTGCACCGTGGGTGGCGCAACAGTTCTCATAGCTGCTGCCGTCTGCACGGAGGGCTCCCTTGCCCATAACGGTGTGGCCGATGATGAGCGTAGGCTGGCCCTTGAAGGCTATGGCCTCATCCAGTGCAGCTCGTATCTGAGCCACGTCATTTCCGTCTATTTCAATGATATGCCATCCCCAGGCGCGATATTTTGCGGCCACATCCTCCGAGTCAACCACTTCCGTGGTGGTGGAGAGCTGGATTCCGTTGGAATCATAGAACATCGTCAGGTTGTCCAGTCCCAGCGTACCTGCAATGCGGCCTGCTCCCTGGGATATTTCCTCCTGAATTCCTCCGTCAGAGATGTAGGCATATATCCTCTGCCCCATAACGTCCCCCAGACGGGCCTGCAGGAATTTGGCTGCTATGGCCGCACCCACTGCGAAGGTATGGCCCTGTCCGAGAGGGCCTGAGGTGTTTTCAATCCCCCTTTCCACGCAACGCTCCGGATGTCCCGGGGTAGGGCTGCCCCACTGGCGGAAAGAGGCAAGTTCCTCCATAGTGAATTTGCCCGTGAAAGAAAGCACGGAATAGAGCATACTGCTCATATGTCCGGGATCCAGGAAGAAACGGTCACGCCCATCCCAGAATGGATTTTCCGGATCATAGACAAGGTATTCGGAAAACAGCACATTGATGAAGTCCGCTCCACCCATTGCGCCGCCCGGATGCCCTGATTTGGCCTTTTCGACCATAGAGGCTGCCAACAACCTGATATTGTCGGCAGCCCTGTTCATATTCGCTATGGAATTCATTTGGATTGATTGTTAGTGATCTTTTGAATTGAAAGGAAGTGCAATCAGAAGGAGGTTGCGATTCCGATGAAGTCCTCTGCCTTGAGAGCAGCTCCTCCTATAAGACCGCCGTCAATGTCAGGCTGTGCGAAGAGTTCCTTGGCATTTGAAGGCTTGCAGCTTCCGCCGTAGAGAATGGTGATTTCCTCTGCAAGTGCACCGAATTTCTCTGCGAGCACTTTACGGCAGCAAGCGTGGATTTCCTGTGCCTGCTCTGCAGTTGCAGTCTTGCCGGTACCGATGGCCCAAACAGGCTCGTAAGCCACGATGACATTTGCCATCTCCTCAGGAGTGAGGGTGTAGAGCACGTTCTTGATCTGCTCAGTGACAACATCGAAATGCTTGCCTGCCTCACGCTCGTCGAGGTTTTCGCCGATGCAGAAGATTGGGGAAAGGCCGGCTGCAAGTGCAAGGTGGATTTTCTCCACGAGCTTTGCATCTGTCTCACCATAGTACTGCCTGCGCTCGGAGTGTCCGAGAATGGTGTATTCACAAGCTACTGACTTGAGCATATCCACTGAAACCTCTCCGGTGTAAGCGCCCTTGGTCTTGTCTGCGCAATTCTGTGCTGAAAGTCCGACAGCAGTTCCCTTCACCACTTCAGCTACGGGTGCGAGGTGGGTGAAAGGAGGGGCTATGATAAGTTTTACGTCTGATGGAACTTCAGCGGCCTTAGCCACAACTGCCTTTGCGAGTTCTACGCCTTCAGGCACTGTGGTGTTCATTTTCCAGTTGCCTGCTACAATGTGTTTTCTCATAATCTATCAATTAATTGTTTAGTAATCTTCTGAATGCTGCATCTGCGACCTCCTTTTAAGGGAGCTGATATTGCCGATGACAAATCCTTGCAAATTTACAATCTGTTTTGGATTTTGACAATTTATTTAGTAGGAAGTAGCGAAAAACGGCAGGACCGGAATGCGGTTCTGCCGTTTGACTCAGATCGGTTTGCCGATTAGTCCTCGAGTTTCGGACCAGCTGCTACGAGAGCCTTGCCTGCCTCATTGCTTGTGAACTTGGAGAAGTTCTTGATAAAGCGGCCTGCGAGGTCCTTTGCCTTCTCTTCCCACTTGCAAGCGCAGTCATAAGTGTCGCGAGGGTCGAGAATCTTGGAATCCACGCCAGGAAGCTCGGTAGGCACTTCGAAGTTGAAGTAAGGAATCTTCTTGGTCGGAGCCTTCTCGATTGAACCGTCGAGGATGGCATCGATGATTCCTCGGGTGTCGCGGATGGAGATTCTCTTGCCGGTACCGTTCCAGCCGGTGTTCACGAGATATGCCTTTGCACCGCTCTTTTCCATCTTCTTCACGAGTTCCTCACCATACTTGGTCGGGTGGAGTGAAAGGAATGCGGCACCGAAGCAAGCGGAGAAAGTCGGAGTCGGCTCAGTGATACCGCGCTCTGTTCCTGCGAGTTTTGCGGTGAAACCTGAGAGGAAGTAGTACTTGGTCTGCTCAGGAGTAAGGATGGAAACCGGAGGAAGCACTCCGAATGCATCAGCTGAAAGGAAGATAACCTGCTTTGCGTGAGGGCCCTTTGAAACCGGCTTAACGATGTTCTCGATGTGGTCGATAGGGTATGAAACACGGGTATTCTCAGTCACGCTCTTGTCAGCGAAGTCAATCTTGCCTTCCGCATCAACGGTAACATTCTCGAGAAGGGCGTCCCTTCTGATTGCGTTGTAGATGTCCGGCTCACTCTCCTTGTCGAGGTTGATGACCTTTGCATAGCATCCGCCTTCGTAGTTGAACACTCCTTCGTCGTCCCAGCCGTGCTCGTCATCACCGATAAGCAGACGCTTAGGGTCAGTTGAAAGGGTGGTCTTGCCTGTTCCGGAAAGTCCGAAGAAGATTGCAGTGCTTGTGCCTTCCTTGTCGGTGTTGGCGGAGCAGTGCATGGAAGCGATGCCGCGAAGAGGGTTGAGATAGTTCATAATTGAGAAGATACCCTTCTTCATCTCACCGCCGTACCAGGTGTTGAGAATAACCTGCTCGTTGGTTTTGAGGTTGAAGACAGTCGCAGTCTCGGAATTGAGTCCGAGCTCTTTGTAATTGTCAACCTTTGCCTTTGCAGCGTTGAATGACACGAAATCAGGCTCGCCGTAGTTTGCAAGTTCCTCTTCAGTAGGACGGAGGAACATATTCTTCACGAAGTGTGCCTGCCAAGCCACTTCCATAATGAAGCGCACTTTCAGTCTCGTTGCAGGGTTGGCTCCGCAGAATGTATCCATAACGAAAAGCCTCTTGCCGGAAAGTTCCTTGACTGCCTTCTGCTTGAGGTCTGCCCAAGCCTCTTCTGAGCAAGGCTTGTTGTCGTTCTTGTAGTCATCTGAAGTCCACCATACAGTGTCCTTTGAAGCATCGTTGTAAACGAAGAATTTGTCTTTTGGAGAACGGCCAGTGTAGATACCGGTCATAACGTTGACCGCTCCGAGTTCAGTGACCTGACCTTTCTCATAACCCTCGAGACCTTCCTTGGTCTCTTCCTGATAGAGAACTTCGTATGACGGGTTGTGAAGGATTTCCTTCACGTCAGTGATGCCATACTTGCTCAAATCAATTTTGCTCATAGTAGATAAATGTGTATAAAAATGTTAAAAAATTAAATCCAAAAACAGTCCCTTCAGAGGACGCGCAAAGGTACGATTTTGCCGCGACAAAACAAAGCAAAAAGCAAGCCGCAGACAGAAATCTTCATTGATTTTTCGCAAAACGGCAATCGGTGTAAACGATAGCCGGACAGACTTGAGAAGATAATGACAAAAAATCGTACATTTGCGGTTCAGGTCGGAAAACAGGCAGAAATTTCCGTCCCGAAATGACAGATGGACAAGGAAACGGCAAAAGCATTGGAGGTCCTCAAAAAGTATTGGGGCTATGATTCCTTCCGGCCGAAACAGGACGAAATAGTCTGTGCTGCGGCAGGAGGTGGGGATGTGCTTGCCATTCTGCCCACAGGTGGAGGCAAGTCGGTGTGTTTCCAGGTGCCCACGATGATGAAGGAGGGTATATCGCTGGTCGTAACTCCGCTCATAGCCCTGATGAAGGATCAGGTGCAGAACCTCAACTCGCGGGGAATCAAAGCTTTGGCCATCTACGCCGGAATGAGTCAAAAGGAAGTGGACCTCGCCCTGAACAATGCCACCTACGGAGATTTCAAGTTCCTCTATCTCTCCCCCGAGAGGCTGAATACTCCCCTTTTCCGCCAGTATCTTCCGCATATGGAGATTGCCTATATAGTCGTGGACGAAGCTCATTGCATCTCCCAATGGGGATATGATTTCCGCCCCGACTACCTGAGTATAGGCAGGTTGAGGGAAGTCGTGGATGCTCCGGTCATAGCCGTCACGGCCACAGCCACTCCGGAAGTTGCCAGGGACATCATGACTCAACTGAGATTCAGGGAAGAGAGGATGATTATGGGCGGTTTCGAGAGGCCTAACCTCTCATACATAGTCCGTTGCACCGAAGACAAACTGGGACAGATTCTGTCTGTCTGCAACTCCGTACCGGGTACCGGAATAGTCTATGTACGCAACCGCAAGAAAGCCGAAGAACTGGCAGCCTTCCTCAAATCCAAGGGTATAGAAGCCTCATTCTATCACGCTGGTCTGGGCTCTGAAACCAGGGCCTTGCGTCAGGAGGAATGGAAAATGGGAATCACCAGAGTGATGGTATGCACCAACGCCTTCGGAATGGGCATTGACAAGCCTGACGTGCGCTTTGTGATACATTTCGACGTACCTGACAGTCCGGAAGCCTATTTTCAGGAAGCCGGCAGGGGCGGAAGAGACGGCAAACAAGCCTATGCGCTTATGTTGTGGAACAGCGGGGACATAAGGAGGCTGCACCAGTTGGACACGGTATCGTTCCCGGACCGGGACTATATTGCCGACATCTACCAGAAAGTGCACATTTTCCTTGATATACCTTATGAATACGGAGAACTGAGCCAGCACAAATTCGACTTTGACGCTTTCTGCGGCAAATACAGACTGAACCGCCAGAGTGCCTGGTACGCAATCAAATACATCGAGAAGGCAGGACATTGGATACTTTCCGAATCAGTGGACGTGAAGACAAGAGTAATGATTTCGGCAGACAGGAAGGTCTTATATGACTACCAATTCGACGACCCTCTCCTGCCTCGGATACTGGAACTTATGATGAGGCGGTACACCGGAATTTTCAGCTTCCCCACCAGCATAGATGAAGACTTCATCTCCGCAAAAACAGGCCTGACGGTACCTCAGCTCAGGGAAAAGCTCTACAGGATGTCCCTGCTGCACCTGATCAGATATATTCCGGCAGCCACTTCGGACGTGCTTTTCATCAAACACGAAAGGCTGATGCCGGGCAATCTGGACCTCAAGCCCCGGACCTACAATTTCCTGAAAGAAAACCAGCACAGGAGGACAGAGGCTATGGTGGAATTCGTCACCCAGACGGAGGAATGCCGCAGCAGAAGGATACTCAGATACTTCGGCCAGACGGAAAGTGAAGACTGCGGCAACTGTGACATCTGCCGTGCGCGGAAAAACGACGAAAGGCAAATTGAGAGGAAACTGATGTCGGAACTTGGGGAAGGCTACTGCATCGAAGACGTGAAAAGGCTCACAGGCTCTCCGGAGACACTGCCTCCAAGAGTGCTCAAAGTGCTGCGCAGACTCATAGACAGCGGCACTCTGCCTCCGCCAAGGAATTGAATCTGCTTGCCAAAGGGCTCATTCCCATCAGTTTTTTTGAACATTTCAGGCTTTTGTGCTAACTTTGCGCCCCGTTACGTGGTCGGCAATGGGCGGAACAAGCCCTAACCCGCCTCATATAATTCATCACCTATGAAGTACACCAGAGTTTTCCGTCCCAAATTCTTCCATCTTTTCCAGAAGGGACGCTACAGCAAAGACAGATTCATTTCAGACCTCATCGCCGGTATCATAGTCGGCATCATAGCACTGCCGCTTGCAATAGCATTCGGAATAGCCAGCGGAGTGACCCCGCAGCAGGGTTTGATTACAGCCATCGTTGCCGGATTCATAGTTTCAGTATTCGGAGGGTCCCGATTCCTCATAGGGGGTCCGACGGGCGCATTCATCGTCATCGTCTCCGGAATAGTCGCGCAGTACGGAATGGCCGGGCTGACCGTAGCCACCATAATGGCGGGTCTGATACTCGTAGTGATGGGTCTGTGCCGTATGGGCACCATTTTCCATTTCATTCCCTATCCCATCGTGGTGGGATTCACCAGCGGTATAGCCCTGACTATCTTCTCCACACAGATGAAGGACTTTTTCGGGCTCACCGATGTGGCAGTACCGTCAGGATTCATACCCGAATGGGTCTGCTACTTCCAGAACATACCTAATATAAATTGGCTTGAGACGGCCCTCAGCGCAGGCTGTCTTATGGTTATAATCCTTTGGAACAGATTCGGTTACAAAAAGCTTCCAGGCTCACTCATAGCCCTTTTTGCCGGCACCGCAGCCTCAGTGCTCCTGAGTCGTTTTGCAGGAGTGGAATTCGCCACCATAGGTTCCAAATTCCCTGAACTCGCGCAAGGTCTGCCGCTTCCGAAACCTCAGATACCGTCCCTGAGTTTCAATGATGTACGCAGTCTTGTGTCCCCTGCCTTCACCATCGCAATGCTCTGCGCAATCGAGTCCCTGCTCGCCGCAATGGTGGCTGACGGTGTCACTGGAAAGCAGCACGACTCCAACACTGAACTCATAGGCCAGGGTCTTGCGAATATCGTCACCCCGCTTTTCGGCGGAATACCAGCCACGGGAGCCCTCGCCAGGACCATGGCCAGCATCAACAACGGAGCAAGGACATCAGTGGCCGGAATAGTACACGCCGTGGTGCTGCTGCTCATCTACCTCTTCCTTATGCCTTATGCTGTCTATGTGCCGCTCGGCTGTCTTGCCGCAATACTCGTGGTCGTGGCCTACAATATGAGCGAATGGAGGACCTTCCGCTATCTGCTCAAGGGTGATAAATCCGACGTGGCGGTGCTCCTGATTACCTTCTTCCTCACAGTAATCGTGGACCTGACCGTAGCCATCGAAGTGGGAGTGGTGCTCGCCATCGTGCTTTTCGTGCGCAGGACCATGCAAACCTCCAGCATTCAGGTAATCGACCAGGCCAGACTTGCAGCCACGGAGGATGACGAGAAGGCCAATCTTGAAGACACGGAATTCCTGGACATTCACAAGGGAGTGGAGGTGTATGAAATCAACGGACCTTACTTCTTCGGCCTGGCGGCCACTTCCGAAGAGTTCGAGAACAGGAAGAATCAAGACACCTGCGTGCGTATAATCAGGATGAGAAAGGTGCCTTTCATAGACTCCACAGGCGTGAAAAACCTCCGGAACATCTGCGATATGGCGCGCAAAAGAGGAGTACAAGTCATTCTTTCGGGAGTTCAGCCCCGCGTGATGCACACCCTCGAAAAGTATGACGTGGACAAGGAACTCGGAAAGGAGAACATCTTCGACCACATCATCCCTGCATTGGCTGCTGCAAACGCCATTGCGGACAAAAAGGCCAGGGCTAAAGAGAAATAATCCCTGAAGGAACAGTTCTGGGGAGCGGCCGGAGAGCGACTGCTCCCTTTTTTGCTTTTCCTTCAACGCAAAGTTCCTCCAAAGCTGAAGCTACCGTTTCGTAAGAGCGGCGCGGAGTGTTGTTATTTTCGCTCAAGTGGCAAAGGAAAAGATTACGCAACCCACTATGGCAGAATCGTTTGAGAGCAGAGGCACATTCATCGTTGGAGAGATGTCCGTTGCCGTCCATTATGCGTTGCTTGAGTTGAGCCGTATATGGGCCTGCAAGCAGCATATCGACATCGTAATTGGATTCGAAAACCACGGTTTCGGCCATAGATGCGA
The DNA here is from genome assembly GCA_022771245.1 of Rikenellaceae bacterium. Lineage (GTDB taxonomy): Bacteria > Bacteroidota > Bacteroidia > Bacteroidales > UBA932 > Cryptobacteroides. The sequence continues at coordinate 9,896 of JALFCH010000076.1, forward strand.
AGCGTACGGCTTCATCAGTCACCCTGCCGGCATCAGTCATAATGAAAAAGCGGTGCAGGGAATCCTCCAGAGGCACCTCTATATAATAGCCTACAGTCTGAGTCGCATCGTGAGGCACGATGAAATACCTCACTCCGAATCCGGCTACTTCATTGCTCACATCTTCCTCAAGCACCCGGGGAGTCACACCGAGTCCTGAAAGACAATAACTTTTGCCGCACAGAGCCTCGGAGATGACACGGGAAGTGCAGACCGGTTTGTGAAGTTTCTTGCAATATGAAGCCAGGGAACGTATATGATCCATATGGTCGTGAGTCACGAGGACAGCCCGGATGCAGTCAAGGGATATGCCCTCGTCCGCAAAAACTGCTTTGAGTCTCCTCAGGCTGACTCCCGCATCGATAAGTATTCCATCCACGCACTCCTTGCCCCTGAAACGTCCCAGAAAATAGCAATTGCCGCTGCTCCCGCTGGACAGGCTCAGGAACTTGGGGCTCAACGGTTCTTTTTCAACACTTTCCTCCATCATTCCTCACAGAATTTTTTTATTACGCCATAGGCATCCGCAACGCCCAGCTCACCTGCCCTCGAAAGGTCCATACAGCCCTTTTCCCTCTCCTTCAGATACACCTGCACCAAGCCTCTGTTGAACCAGGCTTCCCCAAGGTAAGGATACTGGGCAATGGCTTTGGAATAGGCTTCGATGGCCTTCACGAAATCCGAAGACAGACAGTGCAGATTTCCCAGATTATAATTCAGATAGGGCAAATCCGGCAGGATCTCGAGTGCGGCATTCAGGTCTTCTATCGCAGCAGAATAATCATAACGCAACGCAACCTGGTCCTTGACCCTCGCCCTCGTGTGGCCCGAATCGTCCATGGAAAGGGTCTGCACATTATTTTCCATACTGGATATGAATTCAATCATATCAGCCCTGAGCACTGCCTTGTTCATAAGGTAGAAAGCCCTGTAATAAGCCTCTATAGATGTTTGGGGAGCCGTATCCAATGCCCGGTCGTAATGCATGAGGGCGGCATTGAAATGCTTGTAACGGGTCTCGTCCAGAGCCAGGGAAAACTCCTTCATCGCATTGGAGAGCAGTGAGTCCGGGACATCCGCAACGCTTTGTGCTGAAGGCCCTCCAATGTGCAACTTATCCCCGAAAGATTGGATGAACCTCTTCAGAAGAGGGTTTTCGTAGATATGAGCTATGGTGGAATTGGTGGACTGCTCGGCATCGGTCTTGACAAAACGCAAAAGAGGACGCAATTTTATGTCCACATCCCGATGCTGCAACATTTCGTCGTTGAAATCCTTGCGGGCGAAATCCGCATCCAATGCCAGAAGTGCGGAAAATCTTGCAGAGGTATCGGAAAGCGACATTTTTCCGTCATCCTGACCCTTGCGGTATTCCTCCACCTTGCGCTTGGCAGTCTCGTAATCCTCCTTGGATTCCTTGGTCATACCCAGCATATTCTTGACATAAGAACGGTTCATATATGCCTTGGCAAAGTCCGGATAGAGACTGATTGCGGCATCATAGTCTTCGAGAGCATCCCTGTACATTCCCATCTCGATGAGCACGGAAGCTCTGTTGAAATGTGCCAGCACATTGTCCGGATTGATGTTCAACACCCGGTCCAGGTCGGAAAGGGCAGATTCAAAGTCGCCCAACTGAGCCAGAATGAGTCCTCTGTTGTAAAGCGTAAGGGCATTGCCTGGTTCATCTTTCAGCACTCTGTCCAAATCTGCCAGAGCCTTGGAGTAATTCTTCGATTCATAATGGAGTATGGCCCGGTTGAAATATGCGAAGGTGTTGCTGGTGTCGATGGAAATGGCCTTGTCCATATCCCTGATGGCGAGTTCGTTGTTCTTTTGGGCGGCATACAGGCGACCGCGGCGCACATAGCCTTCAGGGTCGAAACGGTCCAGACGTATGGCCTTATTGTAATCGTTCAGGGCCTTGAGAGTGTCTCCCAGAAAAAGGTAGGAGGCCCCCCTGTTGAGATAAGCCGACGGGTCCTTGGGCTCCTTGCGTATATATTTGTCGAAATCGCTGACCGCCGCCTCGAAATTCTGGGAAAGGAAATGTGTGACTCCACGGCTGAAATACAACCCGGCATAGCCCGGACGCAGTTCTATGGCTTTGTCTATATCCTTGAGAGCCGCCTCATAATTGCCTGTGCGACTTTCGGTTATGCCTCTGTAATGATAGCCGGAGGTGAATACGGGATTGATGCGCACGGAAGTATTGAAATCCTTTTTGGCCCCTCGGAAATCCCCGAGGTTGTACTTGGCTATGCCTCTGAAGAAGAAATTCTCATAATCCGCACTGTCCAGCCTTTCAAGTATGTTGAAGTTCTCTATGGCCTTCGCAAATTTGCCTTCTGCCAAAGCAGCCCTGCCCCTGTACATAAACACATCCTTGTCGTACTGGGCATAGATATCCAAGTTCCCTGAAGAAAGAACCATTATCAGAAAAATGCAGGCACAAATTTTAGCTGACGACCCGAACATAGAGAAAAAATCACTAATTTTGGCGGCTTTTTGTCAGGTTTCACACTGAACGCCACACCGCACAAACGTGCAAAGATACTTTTTTATGCCTGATTTTACAACAAAAATATTCCGCACCCGCCTTTATTTTCACCTGTCTGCTGCACGGCTGCTGATTGCGATTATCCTTTTTCTACACTATTTCAGCTGCTATTCCCAGCTCCACCCGTCGAGAAATGTAGTGTGGGATGCCAAACTGGAGCGTCAGGTGGCATTCCTCAGCGACGACATCTGCGCAGGCAGGGCCACAGGGAGCAAGGGAGGCACCGAGGCAGCCGCCTTCATTGCGAGACGGTTCGGGGAAATCGGACTGGAACCCCTGCACGGAGGAGAAAGCCACAAGTCCTATTTTCAGTCCTTCCGTACTCCGAACGGAGTGGCGGGGCACAATGTCATAGGCTTTTTCAACGGTTCACGCAAACTTCGGGAAAGCCGCTATGTAATAGTGGGAGCGCATTTCGACAACCTTGGAACAATGGGCGGAAAGGTTTACAGAGGTGCCGATGCCAATGCTTCCGGAGTGGTGGCGGCCCTGAGTCTCGCGGAAATGCTGAAAATGGCGGCACTTCTGGGCAAAGCCTATTCCCGAAGCATAATTTTCGTGGCTTTTGACGGCAGAAACAACGGTCTGTCCGGGGCGCAGACCTTCTGGAAAAGCCTCAGCGACGGAATGTTCAAGGACCCCCACACAGGCAGGACCATCTGGCCCGAGGCGGTGGACATGATGGTGAATCTGGACCAGCTGGGATGCACGAGTTCGCCTCTGGAGTCCGGCAGGGAAGATTATCTGCTCGCAGTCGACAACGGCACGCTGAAGGATGCCGACAGGGAGCTTATAGATTGGGCCAACCGCATATTCGAAGTGAATCTGCAGCTTTGCCACGATTATTACGGGAGTGAGAATTTCACTAAAGTTTTCTTCAAGATTACCGACGTCTATCCTTTCAGCAGCAACGGCATTCCATCAGTGATGTTCACTTCCGGCATCACTATGAACAACAACAAGCCCTACGATGACGCCTCAACCCTGAATTACCCGGTTTTCCGCAAAAGAATATACCTGATTTTCCATTGGCTGGAGGTCCTCATCCGTCATAAATGAAAAATTATAAGTATATTTGCGAGTTTGAACAGACATATATATGAAAGAATTCCTCGATGTCATACGCCGCTATGCCGGCCCATACAAAAAATATCTGGCAGGTTCAATCATACTGAACATATTGTCAGCCGTCTTCAACATTTTCTCCTTCACCCTCATCATCCCCATACTCAGGATGATATTCAATATGGACGAAACTGTTTATGAATTGATTCCCTGGAACAGCGACGCAGGCATAAAAGAAATGCTGCTCAACAACATATATTATTATATGTCAGTCCTGATACAGAATTTCGGTCCTTCAATGACCCTGCTTATGCTCGGGCTCTTCCTCGGGGTTATGACAGCCCTCAAGACAAGCTGCTACTTCGGCTCTTCGGCAGTGATGGTGCCCATAAAGACGGGTATAGTGAGCGACATCAGGAATCAGGTTTACAGCAAGGTGCTGAGCCTGCCCTTAGGTTTCTTCTCCCAGGAGCGCAAAGGTGACATCATCGCCAGAATCAGCGGTGACGTGGGCGAGGTGGAATATTCCATCACAAGTTCCCTTGATATGCTGCTCAAGAATCCTATACTCATCATTTTCTATTTCGGGACCCTGCTCTTCACAAGCTGGCAGCTCACACTCTTCACTATCGCGGTGGTGCCGGCTATGGCCTGGGGAATGGGGGCACTCGGCAAGAGGCTCAAGAGGGATTCCCTCGAAGCCCAGAGCAAATGGAGCGACACCATGTCACAGGTGGAGGAGACCCTCGGAGGCCTGAGAATCATCAAGGCATTCAATGCAGAGGGCAAAATGAGGAACAGATTCGCAAAAACAGTGGACGAGCACAGGAGGCTGAGCAACAAAGTGGCCATAAGGCAGGCTTCCGCACATCCGGTCAGCGAATTCCTCGGCACCATTATGATTATGATTGTGCTATGGTTCGGAGGCACTCTCATTCTCAGCGGCAATGATGCATTCGACGCGCCGACTTTCATTTTCTATATGGTCATCCTCTACAGCGTGCTGCAGCCGATCAAAGACCTCTCGAGGGCAAGCTACTGCATACCGCGAGGACTGGCATCGATGGAAAGGGTGGACAGGATTCTCAAGGCCGAAAACAATATCAAGGAAATCGACAATCCATTCAAAATCAAGGCTTTCGAGGACAAGATCGAAATCAGGAACGTACACTTCTCCTACAACACTGGCAAAGAAGTGCTCCACAACATCAATCTCACGATTCCCAAGGGCAAGACCATAGCGCTGGTGGGACAGTCCGGTTCCGGCAAATCCACGCTCGTGGACCTGATTCCGAGATATCACGACGTACAGGACGGCAGCATTTTGATAGACGGACACAATGTGAAGGATCTTTCCATCCATAGCCTTAGGGGGCTCATAGGAAATGTGAATCAGGAAGCAATATTGTTCAACGACACGATTTTCAACAACATAGCCTTCGGAGTGGAGAATGCCACAATGGAGCAGGTCATTGCTGCAGCCAAGATTGCCAATGCCCACGATTTCATAATGGAAAAGGAGCAAGGCTATCAGACCAACATAGGTGACGGAGGCAGATTGCTTTCCGGAGGACAGAGGCAGCGCATTTCCATTGCCCGGGCAATACTCAAAAACCCGCCTATACTCATTCTTGACGAGGCCACTTCCGCTCTGGACACCGAATCCGAGAAACTTGTGCAAGAGGCTCTGGACAGGCTTATGTCATCCCGTACAACCATTGCAATCGCCCATCGTCTGTCCACGATAAAGAATGCTGATGAAATCTGCGTGATGCAGGACGGCGTGATAGTGGAAAGAGGCCGGCACGAAGAACTCATAGCTTTGGACGGCTATTACAAGAAACTCAACGATATGCAACAACTGTAGGCGATGCCTGAGAGCAGACATAAAATCACAAAACTGATTTTCCGCACCTTGCTATGCCTGTACTTATGCTTGGTGGGTTTCCTGTGTTTTGCCCATTTCGACCCGGAATTCATCCAGGAAGAGTCGCAGCTTTTCAATCTGACAGACAAGGACGTGCATTTCATTATGTTTCTGCCATTCGTCCCCCTCAGTTTTCTGGCCTACGGAAACAGCAGGTGGAAATGGCTACGGATACTGCTGTTTGCCTCGGGGCTGGTCATTACTGCGGGACTTGCAGCCTGGGCAATCGAACTGCTGCAATCCACCACCGAATACAGAGGTTATGACATCTGGGATGCGGTGGCCGGAGTCGGCGGAGCTGCCACAGGGGCCTTGCTGCTTATTCTCGGCATAGGCATAGTCAGAATTGCAGGCTTGCGCAAGACATCCAAGGGAAAGGCTCCCCTGCTGGTTCTGTTGTTGATTTGCTGCGGACACCTTGAGGGATATGCTTGGAAACCATCTGATTACAGGACTGAGACCGACTCGCTGATTGCCCGCATCGAAAGGAGGACGGGAGTCAGGAGCAAGCCCCAATTGAAAAAGGCGCTCAAACGCAGCGGCAAGATGGATTTCTATTTCAGCCGCGAAATGGGAGACTATCCCTGGCACACGAATGACATCGAATGGCTCAAGTCCGAAATCCGGCGCAGCTATTCCGTACATTTCGGAAAATTCACAGTGGGAGAAGTCTTTGCAGCAGGCCGCCCCGTCAAGAATTTCATCACTCCCGAGCTGGGCTTTGACGGGCATCCTGTAAAAAGTTCAAACAAAACACACAAGCCGGACGTAGATGTGGTGAGATGCTTGGACATTCCTGCCCCGGAATGCGCACTTGCAGGACGCAACATAGCCCTATGGCAGAGCCACGGATATTATTACGAGTCAAGTCTCGACAGATGGGAGTGGCAAAGAGCAAGTCTTTTCGGCACCGTGGAGGATATGTTCACCCAAAGTTTCGTCACCCAATTCCTTGCTCCGATGCTGGAAAATGCAGGAGCCTATGTGATGATGCCCAGGGAAAGGGACCTCAACCCGGACGAATACATAGTGGACAATGACACCGGGACCACCTCGCGCACTGCAGGCAGATTCACTCCTTCAGGCAAGTGGTCCGTATGCGGCAAAGGTTTCGCAGACGGAACCGAAACAATAGCTGACACCCTGAATCCTTTTCTCGCAGGCACGAGTCTGATGAGCGGCAGGAGGGGAAGCGCAAGGGCTGAATGGGCAGCTGAGATAAGAAAGGAGGGGGACTATGCGGTTTATATTGCCTATAGGAGTTTCCCAGAGAGCAGCGAGAACGCGCATTACAGCATATTCCACTCGGGAGGCTGCAGCGAATTTTCGGTAAACCAGAAAATGGGCGGAGGCACTTGGATATATCTCGGCACATTCCATTTCAAGACCGGGAGCACGGCCAAGGTCTGCCTGTCTGCCGGAGAAGGAGGAGGCATACTGAGCGCAGATGCCGTGCGTATAGGCGGAGGCTTGGGCAACATAGCCCGGGGACCTTCAAAAGAGATTTCCGGAATGCCGCGCGGACTCGAAGCTTGCCGTTATTCCCTGCAATGGAATGGGGCCCCGCAGAAGATATGGCACCCTTGGGATGAGGAGGAAAACGATTACAGGGACGACTACAGCTGCCGTGGACTATGGACGGGCTGGGTGAGCGGAGGGTCTTCGATGAACCGCAAGGAAAAGGGGCTGGGCATACCCTTGGACCTTGCACTTGCCTTCCACACCGATGCAGGCACGGCTCTGAGGGATTCCACAGTGGGGACCCTGGTGCTATACTCTTCCTCCAACGAAGGAAAAAAAGCCCTGCCTTCCGGAGAAAAGATGGCGACAAGCAGGGAATTCGCAGAACTGGTGCAATCACAGGTGGTGCACGACATCCGTTGCGCCTGGAACCCGGATTGGAGACGCAGGGAAACAAGAGACAGGTCCTATATGGAGACCCGCAGCCCGGCCTGTCCTTCAATGATACTCGAATTGCTGTCCCACCAGAATTTCAACGATATGAAGGCCGGATTGGACCCGGGATTCCGATTTCTGGCTTCCAGGGCAGTCTATAAGGGCATTTTGAAATATCTTTCCAACCGCTACGGAGTGGACTATGTCGTACAGCCCCTTCCGGTTGCGGATTTTGCCGCGTGGGTGGAGGGAGACGAGGCTGTACTCAGCTGGGTTCCGCGTAGGGACGAAACCGAACCTACAGCCGTGGCTGAAAAATATCTGCTTGAAACACGCAGGGACGGCTCCTGGTTCGGAAAAGCTCAATTCGTGGAGACAGAGACTGTGGACGGACGAGTCTGCTGCCGGGTCAGGATAGAAAAGGGAGAACTCGTGAGTTTCAGGGTGTCTGCCTGGAACAAGGGCGGCAAATCCTTCCCATCCGAAATCCTGAGCGTAGGCAAGGCCTTGGAGCCTAAGGGCAAAGTGCTTATTGTCAACAATTTCGACAGGGTCTCAGCGGCGGTCCACTTTGAAGATTCCCTGACTGCGGGCTTCAATGAGGGATTGGACAGCGGTGTGGACTACCTCAAACGCATCAATTATGTCGGACCGATGTATGAATTCCGTCGGAATTTGAAATGGGCGGATGACGACTGTCCCGGCTTCGGAGCTTCCTACACAGATTGCGCCGCGCTGCATCCTGCCGGCAACACTTTCGATTACACTTCCATCCACGGCAGGGCCCTGCTCGCTCTTGGATATGATTTTGAATCATCCAGTTCCGCCGCCTTTTCCGGAGGAGTATTTTGCAACAAGAGCAGTGCAGAAGGCGAGCTTGCCGGCGCAATGACAGACAGATACTCGGCCATAGACCTGATATGCGGCAAACAGGCTTCAACCCCCGGCTATGGAGGTAAAGTCAGATATAAGGTTTTCCCAAGCGGACTTTGCGATGTTTTGGAATCCACCGGCTGTCCCCTGATAGTCTCAGGTTCCTACATCGGAAGCGATGCCGAAGGTGGCATCTATGAGGAAATACCGCCTGATGCGCGTGCAATAGGCTTCACCTCCTCACGATTGGGGTTCAAGCTGATGAACTGCAGGGCAAGCCGCAAGGGCACTTTCAGGTGGACAGGTCCAACAAGGCGCAGTTCCGGCCGGTTCAACACTGAATACTCAGAAGACATCTATAGGGTTGAATCACCCGACGGAATAGTCCCGGCAAATTCCGGAGCAAAGACCATAATGAGGTATTCAGACAGCGGCATCTCGGCAGCAGTCGCCTATGACGGCAAGGCAGGTAAAGCCGTAAGTTTCGGATTTCCTATTGAAACAATAGAGAGAGAAACTGATATAGAGGAGGTTTTCAGATTCTGTATGGGCTTTTTCGGCAACACTGAAGAACTCTGACTTGAAGGATTTGTCCCGATGAAATATAAGACTGGCAAAACTGGAGTTATAATATGACTAAAAGCGACATATTCAAGCAACTATCCGATATTTTCCTGAAAAAGATATTGGGAGCAATAGTCTTGGCAAGCATTTGCCTCCCCATCAAGTCCGACATCAAGGAAGACCGCAAGGCATATCTGAGGCAATATTCCGAGACTGCAGTAAACGAGATGTACCGCAGCGGCATACCTGCCAGCATCACTCTCGGTCAGGGCTTGCTGGAATCAGCCGCCGGAAAATCATATCTTGCAGTAAAAGCCAACAACCATTTCGGCATCAAGTGCCATAACTGGAAGGGTGAGACAATATACAGCGACGATGACAGACCCAATGAGTGTTTCCGCAAATACCGCTCAGCGGACGAATCTTATCGGGACCATTCCGACTTCCTGCGCTACAACGACCGCTACAAATTCCTTTTTGACCTGGAGCCCACGGACTACAAGGCCTGGGCCTATGGATTGAAGAAGGCGGGCTATGCAACTGACCCCGAATATGCTTCAAAACTCATCAAACTCATTGAAGATTACAGGCTTTGGGAATATGACCAGGCAGCCTCCGAAGCCTCGGATTCCACTTCTTCAAAGAAGGAGGAAAAGCCTGAGGACAATGGTGGAATACGCCGCCTTCCCCTCTCCCCCTCACGCATAGAAACCCCCGCCCCTATTGACGACAGGCAAAGGGAGACTTTCAGCTTCAACCTTTCCCGCAAGATGTATTCCCTCAACGGAGTCGCGTTTGTGTATGCTGAAAAAGGTGAAACTTACGAATCAATAGCCAGGGACTTCCATCTTTTCAAAAAGGAGATTCTGAGATTCAATGACCTCTCCTCCCCTGCCGAATTGCATCCGGGAGACATAGTTTACATCCAGAAGAAGAAAAACCAGGCTGCAAAAGACCTCAACAGACACGTCTGGACCGAAGGCGACAACCTGTGGAAAGTGTCACAACGCTATGCAGTGAGGCTGTCTGCCCTGAAGAAACTCAACAAGGATACAGACTATTTTGAAGAAGGAGACCTCGTAACTTTAAGGAAATAACGCTTATGAAAAAGAAATTGCTTATTTTGTTCGGAACCTTGGGGGCAATACTCGTCACAGCGGGCATAGTCATCGCTTCACTATATTATATCGACAACAAGAGGGAGGGTTTTGCTTCGGATTTCGTGATTTATGTTTATCCGGACACCACGCCGGCTCAAATTCTAGAAGAACTCTGTGAGGAAGGCAGGGCTTTGAGCAGAAGGAGCGTGGAAAGGTGTTTCAGGCGAACAGGCACTTTTGAGGGAATCAAACCGGGCTATTATCCTGTGAAAAAGAGCTATCCGTCTGTCTATGTGGCAAGGATGCTGGCTTACGGCTGGCAGGAGCCCTGCAATTTGACGCTTTCCGGCACACTAAGGACAAAGGAGAGGATTGCAAAAGTGATTTCCGCCCAGATGATGGTGGACTCCCTGACTGTCGCTACAGCCCTGAACGACAAGTTGTTCCTCGCAGAATACGGCTTTACTCCGGAAAATGTCTTCGCCCTGATTCTGCCCGACACCTATCAGATGTACTGGACTTCAAGCATAGGTCAGATTTTTGACCGCTTCAAAAGTGAATACGACAGGTTCTGGACCGACGAGAGAGTGAAAAAGGCTCAGGCTCAGGGGCTTACGAAGATGGAGGCGTCAGTAATGGCATCAATTGTGGCCGGAGAGACACTTCAGGCTGATGAGTTTCCTCTGATTGCGGGAGTCTATCTGAACCGTCTGCACAGGGGCATCAAACTGCAGGCAGACCCCACAATATGCTTCTGTTACGACTATCAGTTGAACAGGGTCCTGAAAAAGCATCTGAACGTGGATTCACCTTACAACACCTACAAGTATGCCGGTCTGCCGCCAGCCCCGATTAATGTGCCGTCAAAAGCCTGTCTGGAAGCTGTGCTAAGTCCAGACCACCACAATTACCTCTTCTTCTGCGCAAGTCCGGAGTTCAACGGAAGACATCTGTTTGCCGCCACCTACTCCGAGCATCTGGTCAATGCGAGGGCATTCCAGCGGGCCTTGAACAGAAAACTCGCGGAGAAAAAATCCTAAGATGCCGAATCGTGGCGGTGGATTTGCCAGGAATTGTAGAGATTGTGCCAGATGCTGTAGAAACCGCCCACAATCGAAGTTTCCGGGCTGAGGAAGGTGTAACCCATCCAGATTGCAAATACTGTGTTTTTCTGGCCTATAGCCTGGCCGGCGGTGACACTGTTGTCGCTATGTCCGGGGATATGGCCGTATGAATGTCCTATTTTCCGCCCTGCCCAGAATTGGATTATGCAGCAAAGCAGGGATATTGCGGATATGCCGGCAAGCAGGAGAACAGACAGGCTGCTGTGGACTATGGCCTTGACTGTCACTGCAATGGCGAGGGCAAGGGAAACGGACCAGATCCGGAAAGCAAGGTCCGGATAGGAGAGTATTCTGCGGTGGAAAGCAGGCAGGAGATAACGGACCAGCCAGGCTGCAAAACAAGGCATAATGAGCAGGGGAAATACCTTTGCCAGTATGAGACTGAATGCGTGGAAGAAAGTCATATCTGCGGCTGGATGGACCAGAGGGACTATCGCAGGGACAAGTAAGGATACCAGGACGTTGATTATGATGGTATAGGTCGTGATACTTGCCACATCCCCTCCCAGTTTGCGGGTGACCACAGCGGCTGCAGTTGCAGTGGGACAGATGAAGCAGAGCATTGCACTTTCAATCAGGACTGTCCAGTCGGAGTGACCCGGGAAGCGATTCAATATCAGAGCTGCAGCTATGCCCAGAAGGACAAATGTTCCGCCCTGAATCAGAAGAAGCCACCAGTGCCAGCGGTGGGGTTTCAGTTCCCTCGGCTCGATGCGGCAGAAGGTAAGAAAAAGCATCGTGAAGATCAGCAGGGGCTGTATCACAGAAACAGCCTTCTCCAATAATGGACCTGCTTCGTGGACTACATCCGGGAGCAAAAAATGATAAACCAGATAAGCCGCAGCACCGCCCATCATAGCAATCGGGAGCATCCACTCCCTAACAAATTGTTTGAATTTCATCATATTCAATATAAAAGACGGAGTTCAATCCTGAACTCCGTCCTCTTGTGCTCCCTTAGGGGCTCGAACCCTAGACCCCAACATTAAGAGTGTCGTGCTCTACCAACTGAGCTAAGGAAGCAATATGTCTTTCAAGTTTTTTGCAGGGGCTTGAACCCTGGCTCCCCAACATTATGTTTGTCGTGCTCTACCAACTGAGCTAAGGAAGCAATATGTCTTTCAAGTTTTTTACAGGGGCTTGAACCCTGGATATTTCATTATGTTTTCGTGATCCGTTCGGGGCTCGAACCCGAGACCCCAACATTAAAAGTGTTGTGCTCTACCAACTGAGCTAACGAATCAAACCACTTTCTCCCATCAAAAAGGTGTCTCTTTTCATTTGGGATTGCAAAGGTAGTCATTCTTTTAATATCCTCCAAATCTTTTTGGAGTTTTTTTACACTTTTCTGAGGAAACTTAATATTTTCGTATTACACAATAGATTTTGCGGGCAGAGAATATTACCGTAAATTTGCAAAATTTTTGAAATGGAGCATCAATCATATTCATACAGGGAAATCTGGAAAATAGCATTCCCCATACTCATCAGCACAATCATCGAACAGGTCATAGGTATGACAGATGCCGCCTTCCTGGGCAGGGTGGGCGAGATTGAGCTGGGGGCTTCCGCCATTGCCGGCATATATTATATGGTCATCTTTATGCTGGGACTGGGTTTCAGCATAGGAGTCCAGATTATCATAGGCAGACGCAACGGGGAAAACAATTTCAAAGAAACGGGCAAAGTCTTCTACCACGGGCTCTATTTTGCAGTATCGCTCGCATTAATCATTACTTTGCTTTCGGAACTGGTCTCTCCATCGCTGATGACAATGATGGTCAGTTCCGACAAGGTCAGGGATGCCGCTTTGAGTTATGTGCGCTGGAGAGTGGTCGGACTCGGGTTCGGATTCACAACCGCCATTTTCCGGGCATTCTATATCGGCACCACCCAAACCCGCGCCCTCACCGCCAATTCCGTTGTGATGATGCTTTCCAACGTTTTCTTCAACTGGATATTCATTTTCGGCAAATTCGGCTGTCCGGCATTGGGCATAGCGGGAGCTGCCATAGGCTCCACACTTGCGGAACTGGTTTCCCTGATTTTCTTCATAGTCTATACAAGACGGAGTTGCAATGTTGCCAAATACGGTCTGGACAAGCCCGCGAAACCTGAGTGGAAGGCTATGACAGGCATATTGTCGGTGTCCGGCTGGAGTATGATTCAGAATTTCCTGTCCATAGCCACCTGGCTGGTATTCTTTCTTTTCATAGAGCACACAGGAGAAAGGGCTTTGGCAGTGTCGAACATCATCAGGAATATATCCGGCCTTATATGGATGGTGCTGATGGCATTTGCATCGACTTGCAGCACCCTGACCAGCAATATGATAGGCTCCGGTCACAGCAACGGTGCACTGCCGCTGATACGGAGAATGCTGAAATTCTCCTATATGGTAATCACTCCCCTGCTGCTGCTTTTCAGTCTCTTCCCTAAAGTTCTGATAAGACTTTTCACAAACATTCCTGCACTGGTGGATGCATCTGTCCCGTCATTGATGGTGCTTTGCGCCTGTTACCTGTTCACCATTCCCGCCTCAATCTTCTTCCAGGCAGTGGGAGGTACGGGGAACACCAAGGCAGCCTTCCTGCTCGAAACAGTTTCGCTGCTGGTCTATACGCTATACTGCACTGTAATCATAGCGGTATTGAAATCGGACGTAGCCCTGTGCTGGACTGCAGAAGGCGTATATGGCGGCATAATGGCATTGGCCTGCGGACTCTATCTGCGCAAAGGACGATGGAAGGACAAAAGAATCTAAGTTCAGAAGAGATTGAACTCAATGTATCGGCGGATGGCGCGCTGGCAGACCGGGCAGAAAACAGGAGCGGCATTGGTCTTCATACGGCAATCCGGGAAAGGACGGTAAACTCCTTTCGACTGGTAACCTCCTCCCTGATACACTCCCACGAAATTTTCTGCCGGCTCTCCTGAAGCAATCCGCTGCCACATCCCGGCATCCTCAAGGGGCGCTGTCGGTATAGACGCTCCTTCCGGCAACATATCTGCCCATTTGCTGCTGAAATCCTTGAGGGTTGTCAGATTCTGCTCCCAGGGCTCGGCATCAGGATAGTAATAATCCGTGTACATATCATCATAATAGTATTCATCCCCGAGACCGCAGAAACTGTGTCCGAATTCGTGCACCACCACAGGCTTGAACTTCGGATGATGGGCTGTTGTGAGAGTGTAGCTGTTGTAGATTCCTCCTCCGCCATAGGTGTCAGTATTGGCAAGAATGATTATGTGCTCATAGGGAATGCCCGTCAGAGAATTATGCAAGTCCTTAATCCTCAATGTAGTGAGATAGCGGTCCATATAGAAGGTGCTGAAATGGGCCGAAAGTGCGGTATTCTTCCATAAACCCTCCAGAGGTACGCTCACCCCGCTCTCTGCCGATTCCAAAGCCACAGCCCTGAAATTGAACCTGTCCCGAAAACTACTGAACGGTTCATACGAGAGGATCTCCTCCATCGCAGTGCGTGCATCTGACAGGAACAACTCCCTTTCAGAGAGCGTATATCCTTCTGCAAGTATCACGACATCAATGCACTCCGATGCATCTCCACTCTTCAGCAAGTCGAAACAGGGAGCCTGGGACACGGCCTTGCGACGTATGAGAATGTCGGCAGGGTCAACCGTATGCTCAATCCCTGCAATCACCTCCCCCTTGAACCCGTAAAGTTCCACCCGCACAGAAACCTTCTCCGCAGGCATGGGCAAAAGGAACACAGCTTCAAACGAGCGGCGCAGGTTCACAGCCTCCTCAGTCGCCAGCCATTCCTGGAACAGGGTGGAAAAACTGTTGATATACAGCACCGACCCGTCTGCAAGCGAAGTCATTGAAATCTGTCCGTTGCCCCTCACCGCAAGACTGTCCATATTGTGCCTGCGACCAGCCCAACCGTCGAAACAGGAAAGTTCATCAAGGGAAATCTGCTGTTCAGAAGCAGTCCCTGTGAAAATATAGTCCGCCCGGAGTGTCCTTCCGAAGTCAAGTTTCGATTCTTCATTCTCCCGACATCCGTAAGCACAGGAATTGTTCTGAGCCAAAGTCGGAACAGCAAAGACAGAGGCAAACAGGAAAACGAAAAATAATCTTGTTTTCATTCTTAAAGAAAAAACTACGGGGGAACGACCGTGAAGCCCCTCCCCCGTCAGTAAATAACCAAGTGCGCTTTGGAATTATTTGGATGCCTCAACAGAAACCTTGCGGAATTCCTTAAGATCCTTCATAAGATCCAACGCATTCTTACGTGCTCTTGCGCCGGCAGCCTTATTACCCTTCTCGACCTGCGCCTCGGCGTTCTTCTGAAATTCAGCGATTTCAGCATTGATTTTTGCTACAAGCTCTTTCATCGTATTAAAATTAAAGTTAGTTAATGTGTTCTCGAAAAGCGATGCAAGGTATGTATAAATTAATTAACTAACAAATAAATTTGAGTTTTTTGTGCTGAAAGATAGAGCTATACGCCATTTCAGCCTATTATTGCCGCATTCCAAGTTCATTTACCACAATTTTGTCGATGGCAACTGCACTGTTAGATAGAGTGGCCGGTCAACTTGTTTCAAACAGTTGAAAGGTAGGCTAATCTTGTTTCAAAGCTTTGAAAGGTAGGCAACTATAGAAATATTTTGAATAATTCCACAATAATTAGTAACTTCGCCAGTCTTATTTGAATAAATATTTTATGAAAATCTCAAATAAATTCAAGGTTCGATCCATAGCGGGAGAGAATGTCATCATCAAACAGGGACGCTTCGGTGCGGATATGACAAAAATCATTTCGCTCAATGAAACCTCGCTCTTCCTGTGGAACAAATTCAAGGAAATTGAATTCAGCGCGACAGATATTGCCAATGCTCTTGTGGAAGAGTACGACATAGACCGGGAACTTGCCGAGAAAGATGCTAATGCATGGTGCGACAGGCTTGTAGAATGTGGATTGTCTGAATAAAACTATGGTTGCAAGTGTTAAAGTTGCCGGTTCCGTTTTCCGTTTTGAAGGAAAGGACCTGAGTGCCTTCGTCAAGGCTATGCCATTCTTCAAACCTTTCATCGTGGAAGACTCCATTGCAGCAGATTATCATCTGGTTGAAGACATTGAGGCCGCCGAGGAGGAGTCGCTCAGAAAAGCAGTTGCTGCGGTGGACACATTCTTCGACGTTGCCTTTGAGGATATAGTCTGCAAGTTTTACAAACTGGACAATCGCATCGTCTTCTACACTCACGAGGAACACAGCGGCAAGGAATTGTGGGAAGTTTGGGAAATCGGGTCTGACAGGGTGAGGACTTCAATAGTCAGGGCCACCGCAACGATTTACCGCTATGCCCTATGGGTGGCTTTCAACTACCTGATGATCAAAGACAACTGTTTCGCCATCCACACTTCGGCCAACGTGTTCGGAGACAAGACTCTGATATTCCTGGGAGAATCAGGCACGGGCAAGAGCACTCACACCCGCCTGCTTCGCGAGAGGTACCCCGAGTCATTCCTTCTGAACGATGACAGCCCCTTCATCAAGGTGGAAAAGGATGGAAGCGTGATGGTGTACGGCTCACCGTGGAGCGGCAAGACTCCTTGCTACAAGAACGAACAGCACCATCTTTACGGCATTGTGAGGCTCAGTCAGGCACCTTACAACAAAATCAGGAAACTGAGCCCTATGGAATCAATAGGTGCACTCCTGCCTTCCGCACCGCCGATGCTGAACTATTGCGACGAGACCACCGACGCACTTTACGGATATATTTCTGACATTTTGGAGACTGTGCCGGTTTACCATCTCGAATGCCTGCCGGACACGGCTGCGGCTGAACTCTCACACGACACATTGTTGGGAAATTGAGCCAGCTATGGGATTCGAACCCACGACCTTCGCGTTACGAATGCGATGCTCTACCAACTAAGCTAAACTGGCTTTGTCCTCAATCGGTTCCGAAAGTTATTACCCGGTTCCGAAAGGGACTGCAAAGATACAAAAATTTTTGATTTTTGTCACAGGTGTACGATATAATTATTATAGGTGGAGGTGCGGCAGGCTTGTTGGCGGCAATAGGAGCGTTACATTCCCGCACCGGCACTCCCAAAATCCTGATTCTGGAAAAAATGCCACGCCCAGCCCGCAAGATTATGATAAGCGGCAAGGGGCGCTGCAACTTCACCAATATGTCGGAATGGCCTGATTTCTCATCCCGCATCAAGACCAAAGCCGAATTTCTGAAGCCGGCCTTTTTCACGTTTCCCCCACAAAGAATGATGCAGCTGCTGGAGTCCTACGGATGTCCCTGCGTGGTGGAAAGAGGTGGCCGGGCCTTCCCTGAATCCCACAAAGCAGCTGATGTGGTGGATGCTCTGGTGGGCAAAGTCGTAAGCGGGGACGTGGAACTGCAATGCGGCGCAGAGGTTTTG
Organism: Rikenellaceae bacterium; assembly: GCA_022771245.1. Taxonomy (GTDB): domain Bacteria; phylum Bacteroidota; class Bacteroidia; order Bacteroidales; family UBA932; genus Cryptobacteroides. The sequence continues at coordinate 27,460 of JALFCH010000076.1, forward strand.
GAAACCGGCGTGGAGAATGACATCGGCAGGAATGACGGGCTTCAAACATTTGTAATCAAGACTGCCGGCGGTGGTGTTTATCACAGCCGTAAGCTGATAATTGCCACAGGAGGTCTCTCCTACCCGAATTCGGGCTCCACAGGTGACGGTTATCTCTGGGCAAAATCATTCGGGCACACAATCACCCAGCGTTTCCCCTCCCTCACGGCCATAGTTCCCAAGGGCTACAAAATATCAGAGTCGGTAAACGATACAGACAAGTTGCCCTATAAGGAAAACGTATATGCCGGATTGAAGCACCACATAGACCGCAGCACCCCGTTGAGCGAATGGGGCGAATCACTCAAAGGCATCCAACTCAGGAATGTGAGACTTTCAGTGGAATGTGACGGGAGGATTTCGGCTTCTGAATTCGGAGACCTGGATTTCACTGATGGAGGTCTGGAGGGACCGCTGGGCTTCAAACTGAGCCGTCAGGCTGTAAAGACTCTGGCCAATGGTGGGAAAGTCAGGCTTCACATAGACCTTAAACCGGCAGTGGAGAAGGCTGAATTGGAGACCCGAATCGATGGTTTATGGAAGGCCATCAACAATGACCTGCGAAGTTGGACCGTTGTCAAAGGCAAAAAAGTGCTCCGTCCCCACAAGGACCGGCTGAAAGTTCTTCTGTCGAAGTTGCTTCCCGCTGAACTGCTGCGTCCGTTCAACAGCTCAAACCCCGGACTGGACCACAAAAATCTCGCGCTATGCCTTAAGGACTGGGTGCTCGATGCCGAGGGTTTCGTGGGCTATGAACGTTGCGTAGTCACAGCCGGCGGAATAAGCCTGAATGAAGTCAAAAAGAAAACTATGGAATCGTCTATTGTGCCCGGTCTGTATCTGTGCGGAGAAATTCTGGATTTGGATGCCGACACAGGGGGATTCAATCTTCAGACGGCATTCAGCACCGGATTCCTTGCCGGCCAGTCTGCAGTTGCCAGTTTGGATTGACAACAAAGACAAACGGGCGGCTGATCTGATCAACTGCCCGTTACTTCGCTTATCGACACTCGTCTCAATAGCTTGTTGACACTCTTCCGATTAAAATTCGTAACCGAGTTTAATTCTGAGTTCAGGTCTGAATTTCCTGATGAAACTGCTGGTTTGTGCATTGACAATCTGCACTGCAGAACCTACAATACCGAGATAAGCCTTGTGGTCGCCGTCAGCCTTGATGGCCACTCCGATGGTACCGGAACCGATGAGACCTTCCCTGGAGAACTGCGGCCTCGGCTTCACACTGTAAGGATAAACGGAATAACCCACTTCCGCTGCGATAAATGGAGTGACATTCTTGTCAAGAATATCGTAACGGGCTCTCACAATGATAGGAATAGACACATCGTTTCTGTTGATTTCTCCGACAAACTGTGCACCGGCACCGAGAGCTACATAATTGTTGAAACGGTAACCGAAGACTGCATCAATTCCATAAGAAGCCCTGTTCATTCCGAATTTCGTCTTTGAAGTAGAAGTATTGCGGGTAATCATACCTCCAGCAGATGCAGAAACGTCAAACCAAAAACCCTTGTTCTGCTCCTTCTTATCCTGAGCAGATGCACTGAAAGCAACAGTGCCAAGCATAACAGCCATCATCAATGCTGCAAAAACCTTTTTCATAATGCAAATCATTTATATTAGATTAGTATAAATCTTTGATATTCTAAAACAGGGCAAAGTTAATACAAACTATCTGTAAAACAACAAAATCACATCATTTTTTGTCAAGAAATATTATATGGCATCGGGCAAAACTACGGCGAGGCTACAAATTTCTCCCCAGGAAATACCCGAACCCCTGCATCTGATTCGCCGGTCAGTTCATCATTCGGAAAATTTTTCTAATTTTTAATAATTCTATTTTGGAAATCAAATCGGTTTTCATAAATTTGCAGTGGATAAAGGCAATCACGCTTTTATTGTAAAACAATTAGGAGACTATTATTATGAGAAGCATTACCAAACTCGATTTGCAGTATGCCCACAGATTCTACGGATTCAAGGGCGAAGCACAGTACCTTCACGGCCACACAGGGGTACTCACTCTCGAAGTTGAAGACACCGTAAACGCAGGTGTGAATATGGTTTACCCTTGCAACGAAATCCAGAAAATAGCATGGGAAGTTCTCAAGAACTTCGACCACGCACTCATTCTGCGCGAAGACGACCCGCTTCTTCCTGCGATTCTTGATGTTTACGAGAAACAGGGTATCAGGAACGGACATCCTCAGAACACTATGAAAGGTCCTGCTTTCAAGACCGAACTCGCCACTGCATATCCTGAGTGCAGACTTGTGGTAACAAAGGAAACTATGACCGTTGAAGGAATGATCAAGATTGTTTACGATTTGCTCAAGGACAAACTGAACATCGCAAAAATCACTTTTACCAGTGGTGTGAATGCGGCATCAGCGGAATTCGACAGCAGAAAGGAAATTGACCGTTGCCCTCTTTGCGGCATATCTCTTGACGAGAACGGAGTTTGCCCTAAGTGCGGATACCGTAAATAACAATCGAAATACGACATCAGCGAGGAGGTGACCTAAGCAGGCCATCTCCTTTTTGTTTTGCAGAATTCAATTATTCGCACTGAAATATAGGCATTTACAAATTACTTATTAACTTTGCAGGGTTTTGGATTTGATTATGAGGCTCCTATACCATTGTGCAGCCCCGTATAATTGAACAGATTCATATAAAGCTATATTATTACGCAAACAACCTTATTCTAACTTAAAAATATGGAACAGGTCAAGAAACAATGGGGAGGAAAAAGAAAAGGTGCAGGAAGGAAAAAGAAGGGAGAAGCCACCACCGTAGGTTTCAGAATCAATCCAGCCGTTGCGGAATCACTTGTCACCGAAGCTAAAAGGCTCGGCGTGACACGCAGTTCTATTGTCGAGAAAGCACTCAGGGCCTATCTTTGCCTTGATTGAAGCGACTGCATACAAAAACTCTGTTACCGTGCCGTATCTGTGGGAGGGACTTATCTTCCGGGATGGCGGCACGCACTGCCTCACGAAGCTTGGCAATCATAGAGACTGTGCAAGATTTACATAGTCTTAACCGTGTGAATAAATCACTTGAAAATTTTGACACATTTTTTCTGATGAAAAAGTTACATTTCCTGAATTTTTTATAATGACCTTATGAAAACAGGAAAAAATCGTCATCACTTTTTCATCAATTGCGCTTTTCCCAATTTTTTGTATATATGTTTGTGGTTCGATTTTAAAAACAAAAATGTCGACCATGAAAACAAACAGCCAAACAAAACAATTGGTCAACAAACAAATTTTTGTTGACCTGCGTCAGGACCCGGGCTTCAAGGCAGTCTTTGCTGACATAAACAACAAGAGCCTATTAATTGAACTATTGAATGAAATCCTGCCTGAGAATGCTCAAATCAAAGACATCATCAAGTATCTGGACAGGGAACAGATGGTCAAGACTGCCTTCAGCAAGAAATCTGTCCTCGACCTTGTCTGTGTCAGTGATGATTTTAGGACCTTTGATGTTGAAATTCAGTGCAAGAAAGATGTTGTCTTCTTTGAAAGGTGCATTTACTATGCTTCCGGGTTCTATTCCAGAAGTATTCTGAAGGGTGAAGACTACGACAAACTCCGTCCCGTCTATATCGTCAGTTTTCTGGATTTCACCCTGGACTTTGAAAACAAGGCCGGCATTGATTCCTCCAAGATTATCACAAAGTACACTATGGTTGAAGAATCC
>JALFCH010000087.1 GCA_022771245.1 Rikenellaceae bacterium
CCCTCACCGCCATTGCAGTGCCGTTCTGCTTGCCCTGATAGGAGTACCCGGCAATATGGGGAGTCGCAATGTCCACCATATCAACAAGTTCCGCATCTATGTCCGGTTCGTTGTTCCAGGTGTCGAGAACCACAGCCCCGAGTTTGGGTATATGTCGCTTGAGAGCCCCGTCATCCACCACTTCCCCTCTGGAAGCGTTGATGAATATTGCCCCTGGCTGCATCCTGTTGAAGAAATTGTCATTTGCCATCGCACGGGTAGTTTCATCCAGAGGGGTGTGCATAGTCACAATCTGGCAGTTGTCCAGCAGTTCTTCGAGAGAGCAGAAACCTTCCGGTCCTTCGGCTGCGGCACGGGGAGGGTCACACAAGAAGAGCCTGAATCCGAGTTTGCGTGCCATATCCGCCACCAGCGACCCCACGTGTCCGACTCCGATAATACCCATAGCGCTGCCTTTGAGCAACATAGCCTTACGCGCCGCAACTCCGAACAAGGCCGAAAACACATATTGCGCCACCCCGCCGGCATTGCAGCCCTGGGCGTTGTGAACCTCTATTTTGTGCGCATTGCAATAGTCGAAATCGATATGGTCCATTCCTATGGTTGCCGTTGCGATTATCTTGACCCCGGTGCCGTCCAAAAGGTTTGCATCACAACGGGTACGGGTGCGGATAATCAAAGCATCGGCATCCACGAGGTCAGCCCTGGTGATTTCATTTCCGGCAACATAGGACACTTCACAATATGGTTCGAACACGCCCTCCAGAAAAGGAATGTTCTTGTCTGCAACAATTTTCATCTGAGCACAATGTTTTTAACGAAAACCCCATCCACCGGCTTCATCCAGAACTGTCTGTCGGCGGCAAGGGCCAGATTCATTTCCTTTTTTATTATGTCCAACTGGAAATACAATTGATTGCGCACCACCGAGGATGAAAGGGATACATAGAGCGTTCCCGCCACATAACTCTTTGAAAGAGTATATTTTTCAGCTTTGGAGCAATGGTTCCAGGCCTTGAAGATGCGGTTCTCGTTCCACTGTCCCATCAGTCCGGAGTCCCTCAGGAAGTACGCCAGCATAGAGTCCAAGGGTACAGCCTCCCTTCTGCGCAACGGGTCTCCCATGGTCTCTTCCCTCTTGCGCAGCATCTCGCGGGTGAAGTTCTCACCGTAAGGCAGCCTATCATCATTCTTTGCCATCAGTGCATCTCCTCCGTCCTTGAGAAGCAACCGTTCTGGGTTTCGAAGAAAAAACGGTCTCCAGTCACTCCGGAAGGCAGTTTCTCCATCCTGACCTTGTTGCTGTCGGTTATGAAAATCTGTCCGAAATCGTCCCCAGAAACCAGTTTCAAAAGATTGCTGGTACGGTTGAAATCCAGCTTGTCGAACACATCGTCCAAAAGCAGCAGCGGCGGGAAACCGAAGGAAGTCCGCATCAGCTCGAACTGGGCCATTTTTAGCGACAGAAGGAAGGTTTTCTGCTGTCCCTGCGAACCGCAACGCCGTATGGGATAATCGTCCATACTGAACAGGAAATCGTCTCTCTGCACACCCACAGTGGTATATTTCATAATCCGGTCCCTCTCGATGCTCTTTTGAAGCAGTGTCTCCAGATCAGTCCCGTCCAGGTCCGAACGGTAACGCACAGACACGGATTCCCGGCCGTTGCTCAGGCGGTGATAACATTCATTCACTGCTGCAGCCAGGGGTTCGCAGAAATCACGTCTGCGTTCATATATACCTTCAGCGAGAGTGGACATTTTTGCATCAATCACGGCAAGCAGGGACATATCCCCCACCCCGTCTCGCAACAAGGCATTTCTCTGGGCCAGCAGACGGTTGTACTGCTGAAGACGGAACATATATTCCTGATCCATCTGGGAAATCACGGAATTTATGAAACGGCGCCTCTCCTCGGGACTGTCGCTCACAAGGGAAATATCCGAAGGTGACACAAAAACCGCAGGAAGACGCCCTATATGTTCCGCAATCCTGCAATTCTTGCCGTCACAGCGCAATTTTTTCTCCTCCCCCTTTTTTACGCCAACGGAGAAGCGGCTTTCCAGACCCGACTGCATGAGATATGTGCCGGAAATGGTGAAGGCATCGGTACCGTGCCTGAAATTGAAGGAGTCGGATATGCCCAGGGCGGACTTTGTCATAGACATATAATATATCGCATCCAGAAGATTGGTCTTCCCGGAACCGTTGTCACCCCAGATACAATTAATCTTGGGCGAGAATTCCAGTTCCTGAAAAACTATGTTTCTGAAATCTGCTATGACTGTCTTGAGCAAGGTCGGCATCGTTCCACTTTTTTGATTCGAGCGCAAATATACCATTATTCTTTGGGAGTTTGGACAAAATTTCATAATTTTGCACGTTTTTATTCGCAGTGCGAAAAATCAACTCATTTGGGCAGAAATGGTCATTTGGGCGGTAATGGTCTGCGACCGGATAAATCGGAAATTAAAATTTATAAGATATGGCTAAGACTAACAAAAAAGCTGAAAATGCGGAGGCTGTCGTAGAGGCGGTTTCCAAAACTGACGAATTCTTTGTAAAGAACAGGAATCTCCTCATCGGCATCGCAGCAGCGATTCTCCTGATTGGAGCAGGCAGTTACTGTTTCTACAAATTCTATTGGCAGTCTGCAGTAGAAGAAGCCAAGAACCAGATGGTGGCTGCAGAGAGAAGTTTTGCCCAGGGAGACTGGGAGACTGCGCTCAACGGCGACGGTGACAATCTGGGCTTCTCGCAGATTATCGAAGATTACGGCACAAAGGGCGGCGATGCAGTTTATTTCTATGCAGGAGTATGCGCATTGAAACTCAAGAACTATGAGGATGCAGTGACATATCTGGACTCATACAAGGGTGGCGACGATTTCCTCGGACCGCGTGCACTCGCCTGCAAGGGTGATGCTTATGTTGCACTTGAGGACTATGCAAAGGCTCTTTCCTGCTATGAGGAGGCAGCCCAGTCTTCAGACAATGTATTCGCAGCAGGCTACCTTATGAAAGCCGCTTCAGTTTGCGAAGAACTCGGAGAGAATGAGAAGGCACTGACCATCTACAAGAAGGTGAAGGACATCTATCCGAATTCCATCGAGGGAAGGGAAATCGACAAGTACATCAGCAGAATTGAAAGTAAGTAATCATTTCTAAAGAGCAATGGGAAGAGCATTTGAATTCCGCAAGGAAAGAAAATTCAAAAGATGGGGCCATATGGCCAAGACCTTTACCAAAATCGGTAAGGAAATCACAATTGCAGTAAAACAGGGCGGTCCGGACGTTACCGGCAACCCGAGACTGAGGGCACTCATTTCCACCGCAAGGTCGGAGAATATGCCTAAGGAGAATATCGAAAGGGCAATCAAGAGGGCTTCAGAGAAAGACCAGGCAGACTACAAGGAGGTAATTCTCGAAGGACGTGCAGCCCACGGCATAGCAGTGCTTGTGGAGGCAGCCACAGACAACAACAACAGGACAGTGGCAAATGTGCGTTCATATTTCACGAAGTTCGGTGGTTCCCTCGGCACCTCAGGCAGTGTGGAATACCTTTTCGACCACAAGTCTATGTTCCGCATCAAGGGCAACGATTCCATTGACCTTGAGGAACTTGAGCTTGAGCTCATAGACCTCGGAGTGGATGAGGTATTCGAGGAGGAGAACGAGGACGAGCAGAAGGAAATCGTAATATACGGCGAGTTCACATCCTTCAATGCAATTCAGAAGTATATTGAGGATCACGGCTATGAGCTGATTTCTGCCGAGTTCACCCGCATTCCTAACTGTGAGCTTGTGGAGGTTAGTCCTGAGGCTCGGGCTGAGGTTAACAAGCTTATTGAGAGGATTGAGGAGGATGATGACGTGCAGAACGTGTACCATACTATGAAACCAGAAGAGGGGGATGCTGAATAAATTGAGCGATTGCTGCGTTACGCTCCTTGACAAAATCCTCACAACCGAAAGGTTGCTGCGGTTTTGACTGCGTCGCAAGCCTTGCACTCACTCAATTTCTTCAGCATCCCAAACAAGGCGAAATATCTGACGCGATTGCTGCGTTACGCTCCTTGGCAAAATCCTCACAACCGAAAGGTTGCTGCGGTTTTGACTGCGTCGCAAGCCTTGCACTCACTCAATTTCTTCAGCATCCCAAACAAGGCGAAATATCTGACGCGATTGCTGCGTTACGATTTTTATGGAGCGATTGCTGCGTTACGCTCCATGACAAAAACAAAACCGCACAACCGAAAGGTTGCTGCGGTTTTGTTTTTTTCGCAAGCCTTGCACTCACTCGTATATTGCCACCGAAAATTGCACAGTTTTGCCACTGAAAAATGGGAGTTGGATTATTTTCGGGCAAATGACTATC
>JALFCH010000089.1 GCA_022771245.1 Rikenellaceae bacterium
ATTTGTATCAATATCTTCCAGACAGAGGCGGAAAATGTGTTTCCCGATGGACAAATGAGTCTTTATGCTGTTTGAGTAACGCCAGCAATCGTAGGCATCGGTTCCGCAATGAGGCATCACTACGCTTCCGAGCCGGTTGTTGTCCATATACAGCTCCCTCAGGGCACATTTGTTCTCGGTATAGACAGGGCCATTTGCATTGCCATAGCGGAAACAGAGTTCGTATTCCCCCTCCGTGTCTATTTCTACGGCAAATTCAATGCTCCGGTTTTTGTCGAGTGTCAGCTCCACATATCCTTTCCCTCCATATCCCAGATATGGGGCCACTGAAGGCTCCGCCCTGCCACCTGCCATTATGAAGCACCATATTCTCCTTGTTTGTCAGGCAGAAGGCAGCAAGTCTGTATATGGACGCCATGGATTTGAGGACGGCTGTCTCATTGCCAGCCTTCTTGCAGGCATCCATCCACCAGGCCTGAACAAAGCCGTAGAGAACAGCCAAAGCCTCCCCCAAAGTTTCCGAACGCGGAGAAAGAATAAGGTTCTGCCTCCCATAAAGGAATTGCCCATAGTAAGACTTGTCAGGCATCCACAGATATTTGTTAATCCCCTCTGCAACCCCATCCGCAATCCGGCTGTAGCGGGCAGCATCCTCCTTGTCCCCGAAGTGGTCCGAAATCCTGGAAAGAATCTTCAGAGCTTGATAATGGACACATTCATGAGACTGTTGATGGAAGCGTTGGTCTGAATGTGAGAAAGCGAAAGCAATATGCTGTAGCTGATGTCTCTGGTCCATACCCCACTCCAGTTCTTGCCGGTCCTCAGGGTCGAATCCGGCTCAACAGCAATCACACTCTCTTCCAGACTGAGATTATACAGGGCTTCTTCCAAGGATGTCGGAGCTGAATATTGCGGAAGATGGCTTATGTCACGGGTCAGCGTCCATTTTCCTGTCTCAAATTCGGCATCGGGGTAATTGGATATTATGGTTTTGGAATCGGGAGCATAGGCGGTTATGCTTCCGTCATTCAAGGATATGCTCCCGCGCTTCCACTCAAACTCATCATTGCTGAAGATTACTTCATCATTGCACCCGCAGAGCATTGCAGCGATGACAATCAGAAACAGATAAGGCTTTCTCATATTTCAGAATTCCTAAAAGACAAGGTCAGAATAAATCGGATAATGGTCGGAAATGAATGGGACATCACCATATTTCTCCCGGACAACCTTGAAATTGGAGCATCCGGAAAAGCCTTTGAAATAGATATAGTCGATTATGTCTCCCCTGTCACTTTCCCAATTGTTGAAAGACCCTGCTTCATCTGAATCCACGGCAGCCTTTCTGGCGCTGGTCATTATCTTGTCCAAAGGTTCCAGACAGGGGTCGTCAGGGAAAACATTGAAATCACCTGTCAATATCATAGGACAGTTGTTCGGATTCATCGAAGAGATATTCCTGACCACCATTGACAGGCCCTCCTTCCTGGCAACCTGCCCCACGTGATCCAGATGTGTATTTACATAGAAAAACAACTTTCCTGAAGCTTTGTGTTTCAATAGTGTCCAGGTCGCAGTTCTTCTGCAAGCCGCATCCCAGCCTCTGGACGGGACATCGGGAGTCTCGCTCAGCCAATATGTACCCCAATCAAGCAATTCGAGGGATGATGTCGAGTAGAAGATGGCCATACATTCCCCGCTCCTTTTTCCATCCTCGCGTCCCACGCCGACATACTTGTAATTGTCCGTATTTTCAAGCAGATAGTCGATCTGAAAGTCCAAAGCCTCCTGTACGCCGAAACAATCCGGCCTGATATCCTCAAGCATACGGACGGAGGCCTCACGTCTCAACTCCCAGGAATTCTCCCCGTCATCTGCGAGCCCGTACCTGAGATTGTACGACATCACTCTGACACCTTCATTCTTTGTACAGCTCAAAAGCGCAACAACTGACAATAATGAGATAATAAACTTTTTCATAAACCTATAATTGTAACAATATTTGCATAACAGGCAGGTAATCCTTCAAGTCGGAGCGAAGACTTTTCAAAGCCCTGGAGATATAATGTGTGACAGATCTCTTGGAGATTCCCAGCAATTCAGCTATTTCATCGTGTACCAGCCGCAAAAAGTAGACACGAAATTTTTTTAGTGTAAAAAGAAACAGTTAAACCTCCACAAAAGTGTCAAACTCTATCAGTGAAGGTCAATTATTCAATTACAAATCCCCCGTTGCAAGGAATCTTGACTTCAATTTGATTCTTTCTCCCTGTCCTCACTTCTTTTACAGAGCCATTCAGATCCGTGTCGTCAGAATAAAGCCTGACTGTTTTCTTATCTATGAGTCCTTTTAGAGGAATAGTGGTCTGGACTGTCTCCTCTTGGGCATTCACTCCCACGATGTACCATTTTCCTGCACTCTTGCGCGCCAGAATCACGTATTTCCCGGGATAGCCCTCTATGAACCGGATGTCTTCCCAGGTGGTCGGCACGGATTTCATAAAGTCCACCGCCCACTCCGGTGCGTCCTGCAAGTTGTTGGGAGCGAGGGCGAAGTGCTGAACCGGGCTCTGGAACAAAACAGCTGTTGCCAGTGCAAAGACATCCGAAGTCTTGCGGAAGTTGCCGCTGTCATTATTGCCTCCATAACGTTTGTTCAGGGCGCTGCCGCCGAAATCCATAGATCCCACACTGTTGCGGATGAAAGGATGGAGAGTGGCACAATAAGCCTCCTCATCGCAGGATTGCTGGAAGAAATAGAGATTTTCGCTGGCCAGGACAGCCTCGCTTGCAACATAGTTGGGATACATTCTCTCCCAGCCACGGGGTAGTGTGCAGCCGTGGAAAATCACCATAATTCCATAGTCTTCGGCATCGGTCAGGATATCTTCGTAGAGTTGCATCATTTCCTGCTTGTCGCCTCCGAAAAAGTCCACCTTTATGCCTCTGACACCCAGACTCTGCAACCAGGCCATTTCCTCCCTCCGGGCCTTGCTCCTGTCCATTCTGTCGTATGGAGAACCCTCGGCATCGTTCCAAGCTCCATTGGAATTGTACCACAGGTAGAGGCCTATTCCCTTCCCGGCTGCATATTCAGCCAACTCGGCAATCCTGCCCCTCCCTATCCTCCAGTCCCAGCCGGCATCTATGAGCACAGACTCATAGCCCAGAGCCTCGGCCAAGTCGATGTACTCAATCTGTTTTTCATAATTGGTCCAGGCATCCATACCTATGATCCAGCTCCAGGTGCCGCGTCCGAAGACATATTCCCTGGATGATGAGTATTTCGGTCGCATGACATCGAAAGGTATGGTGGTCTCGACTATGGGGGAGAGGTCTGTCCCGACGGTGATGGTTCTCCACGGGGTTTCTCCCGGGATTCTGATCATAGGACAGGCGCTTCCTGCTCCGTTCATCTCGGCCGGATCCGGAAAGCCCAAGTCATAGCGGGAACCGCCCCTGCCTGTCAGCCTTGAGGCGCAGTAAGTCCCGTCCACTCCGGTTTCGGAAACCAGCACCCAGGCTTGAGGAAGATGGAAGAGGCACGGAAAGGTGTAACCATAGCCCTCACCGTTGTGCCCCATTTCGCCGTCTGCCTCATATTTTGTCTCGTAGCTCGGCCAGGTCCTTTTCCAGCCGCCCATAGGAGTGCTTGCAGGACAGAGGAAGGTGGTGGAACCGTCCGGAAAAACGAAGGATGTACATTCCTCCCTGACCTGGGCTATCCTGTGGTCCCCGATTCTGCTGATGCGGTATTTGAATGCCAAGTCATTGTCGGATATGTGCAGAATGAGGTCAAAGGCAGGCTTTCCGGCTGATGTGAATGGCACCACTGCCTCAACAGCCTTGTGGGATACTTTGCTCTTCTTGATTTTGCCCAGACTATATTCGACCTGCACCGTGTCTATGCGTATTCCGTCCTTGTCTATCGACAGGTTTTTGCTGAAATCGGCACAGTCCAGCACAAGCCCAAGGGATGAAGAGACAATAGAAGGTGTATTGTCATAGGTCAGGGTATAGGCGGGTTGTCCGTCTCCGCACGAAAGCTCAACTGCCAGTCTGCCGTCGGGAGAGCGGAACTGTTGCCCGAAAAGGTTGAAAACCGGAAAGGCTGCCAGTATGGCAATAATTATCTTCTTCATCATTTCAATACATCGGTAAAAATTTACCGCAATTAAAGTTAAACATTTGAAGCCGGCTATCCGGTTTCACTGTATAAAAGTTCCAATAACTGTCGCTTGAGCAAGCTGTTAAAGGTCTGAGTGCCTCGAGGCCCTCAAATCAGCAGCAAAGGTAAGCAAACCTTTTGAGAAAGCCCAAAACTCTTCATGGCAATCCCTGGCAAGGTCAAGAACTGGTTGTATTTACTGCCAGGGCCACTTAAGGCTTGGAAAATTTAACGAACTATTGTCAAATAAAAAACCCGCCTTAAAACAGCAACTGCCTTAAGGTGGGGTTAATGATTGAGTGTCGAATAGGTTTCGCAAGTCTTAATCATTTGATTTAACGATTATTGGAAAGACTTGCGAGACAGAAAACACTAATATTCTTCCTCGTTAAAGAAGAAGTCATCCTTGGTCGGGTAGTCCGGCCAGATGTCTTCGATGCTTTCGTAGATTTCGCCGTCGTCTTCCAGTTCTTCAAGATTCTCTATTACTTCAAGCGGAGCTCCGGAACGGGTTGCGTAATCGATAAGTTCGTCTTTTGTTGCAGGCCAGGGAGCATCCTCCAGACGATAGGCCAATTCAAGTGTCCAATACATAACTATATGTAATTTACGTTTAAAATCTTAAGATGTGACCATCCTGCTGTTTTTTCAGGGCGGCAAAGATATAAAAAATATATCATATACAAGGGTTTCTGAAAAATAGTCACTCCAAAAAGCAATAATTTCCTAAATTTGCAGGAAAACCCGATGTCCCATCAGGAGTTTAACGCATAACAAAAACAGTTCCATAGGGGGACTTCAAAACGAAAATTGCTATGGCATACTCAAATATGGATAATTACGATGCAGAAGTGACATCCGAAATTGCCGGACACTGCAGGGAAATATTGCGTCTGTTGGGCGAAGATCCTGACAGGGAGGGGCTGCTCAAGACTCCTGAAAGATATGCCAAGGCCCTTCAGTTCCTCACCAAAGGCTATGGAGAAGACGGGGCATCCATCCTGCGCAGCGCAATGTTTGAGGAAGATTACAGCCAGATGGTGCTGGTGAAAGACATTGACCTGAGTTCCACCTGCGAACACCATCTGATGCCGTTCATCGGGAAGGCACACGTGGCCTATATCCCCAACGGAAGGATTACAGGGTTGAGCAAAATTGCAAGGGTGGTGGAATGTTTCGCCAGGAGGTTGCAGGTGCAGGAAAGGCTCACGGTGCAGATACGGGATTGCATAGAGGAGACGCTCAAGCCTTTGGGAGTGGCTGTTGTGATTGAGGCTTCGCACACTTGTATGTCTCTGCGGGGAGTTCAGAAGGCGGGCTCGATAACCGTCACATCAGCATTTTCCGGTGCCTTCCTGAAATCCGAAAGGACGCGCAACGAATTCCTCAACCTCATCAAATGATAGGGGTGGCATTTGGTCGGCCCCGCATCTATTGGAGCCGCATCAGTTCATAGTCTGCCTTGATCTTGTCGATAATGGCACAAACGATTCCGAAAGTCCGGCTTCCTGCAGTGTAGTCGGCTGGGGTGCTGAAATTTACGCGGCCTTGACGGAGAAGTTTGCCGGCAGTCTTTATTTTACCCGGAATGGACGGATTGTACACCGCAATGGAGTTGCCTCCGAACATCTTTACAATCTTCATACAAGGCACGTCAGTCTCTCCATCCCCGAAGTAGATCATATGAGGGAAAGGGATGCGCTTCTTGTCTTCCATCTGGCTCTCATTCACCTTCTTGTTATCCCTTATGCTGAGTATGCCCTTGTTGATCTTGAACAGAAACTGGGTTTTCGCCGTATAATCGACTGCCACCCCCGGCCATTCTGCCTCACCTTCCTTATTATATAGGAAAGAGCAGGCAAAAATGCGCTTGAATTCCTTGGCAATGGATGTACCTTCTATCATTTCTGCCAGTCCCGAGGAATTGATATAGTGCTCCACCACCACGCCGTGAGCCTTGCCGTAATCATTCACAAGACGGAACCACTCCTTCACCCCCGGAAAAAGTTCCACCTGACTGCCGAACTTGCGAAAATCCTCACGGGTGAGCTTGATTCCCCGGGACTTTGCTTCATCGAACATCAGTTTCATATAACTGAGTATATTGCTGGCATCCTGACCAATGGCTATGTCATCACTTTCGCTCCAGAATTCCTTAGGGCTCTTGCCTATGGCCTGGATGAAGCCGAACTCCTGCATATTTCCAGGCGAAAGGGTTCCGTCGAAATCGTAAATAAGGGCGACTATAGGTTTTTTTCTCATAATTGTCGGATCCGGAAAGGATGAGGCTGACCGGAACGCCTCAAAAATACACAATTTTGCAGGGAAACTGTACACAATCCTCACAAATATCATCATTTCTGCCACAAATGGCCGGGAATTTCGCCACAAAAGCGAAAATGCGGCAGTTTTAATGAGTCCATATTCATTAAATTCGCGCTGCTTTTGCACATCCGATTGTCAAATAAATAAACACAAAATGAAGCATTACTTAAAAAGATTCGAAGAGTCTGTAAGGTACAACTGGGACAATCCCGCACTTTGCGACTACAGGGGTGACTCATTCACCTTTGGAGAAGTGGCCACTTCCATTGCTAAATTCCACATCTGCTTTGAGGAGGCAGGCATAAAGAAAGGTGACAAGATTGCCCTTTGTGCAAAGAACTCAGCCCGCTGGGCCATTTCCTTCCTTGCAGCTAACACTTACGAGGCTGTGGTCGTGCCCATCCTTGCCGACTTCACCCCAGAAAGCGTAAATTCCCTCGTGGACCATTCAGAGAGCACCATACTTTTCACCAACGATGACCTTTGGAAGAAATTGGACATCAAGAAAATGCCGAAGCTCAAGACTGCGATTTCAGTGAACGACTTTTCGCTGCTCTGGAGCATTGACGACAAGGTCAAGAACGCAATGGCAGACCTTCAGGCGGCTTTCGACAAGAAATATCCACACGGTTTCAAAAGGGAGAATGTAAGTTACCCTACCGACAACGACAAGGACCTCGCCATCATCAACTACACATCCGGCACAACCAGTGCTCCGAAGGGTGTGATGCTGCGCTACGAGTGCCTGAGTTCCAATGTGGAATTCGGTCAGGAATACATTCCTTCCTACCCTACCGACAAGATGGTTTCCATGCTGCCTATGGCCCATATGTACGGTATGATGTTCGAGCTCATCTATCCTCTCTGCGGCGGTACTGCCATATATTATCTGGGCAAGACTCCGACTCCGCAGTTGCTGCTGGGAGCGATGCGCGATGTGAAGCCTTACCTTATGATTACAGTTCCACTGGTGATGGAAAAGATTTTCAAATCTGCAATCCTGCCGGTTGTTTCCAAGCCATCAATGCGGTTCCTCCTCTTGCTCCCAGGTATCAAGAATGTGATTCTCAAGAAGATACGCGAGAAACTCATGGGTGCTCTCGGAGGCAATATCCGTATGATTATTATGGGTGGCGCTGCGCTCAATCCGGATGTGGAGAAATGGTTCCGCAAGATTGGGCTGCCATTTACAGTGGGTTACGGTATGACTGAGGCTGCTCCGCTTCTGGCTTATGCTCCGGCTTCCGAGTTCGTACTCCGTTCTTGCGGAAGGGTTGTGGACAGGGCCGAGGTGCGTATTGATTCCGAAGACCCTCAGCACGTTGTGGGACAGATTCAGGCAAGAGGCGTGAACATAATGAGCGGGTATTTCAAGAATGAAGAAGCAACCAAGGCAGCTTTCACCGAGGACGGCTGGATGAATACCGGAGACCTGGGTGTTATTGATGCAGGCGGCAACATATTCATCAGGGGAAGGAGCAAGAATATGATTCTCTCTTCCAATGGTCAGAACATTTATCCTGAGGAGATTGAGGCTGCTGTGAACAATCAGCCTTATGTCGTTGAGTCTGTGGTTGTGGACAGGGCTTCCAAGCTTGTGGCTCTGGTTTATCTGGATCAGAAGCAGATTGAGGCTGACGGTCTGGATGCTGAGGCGCTTTCTGAGAAATTGCAGGATATGCGGCTTATTCTCAACAAGACTTTGCCTTCTTATAGCCAGATTACTAAGATTGAGGTTGTGGAGGCGCCGTTTGAGAAGACGCCTAAAATGAGTATTAAACGCTTCCTCTACAAGTAGGAGTTGGCGAAGGGAGGGGATTTCTGCGTTACTCGGCTTGACGGTTTATGCTACTCTAAGACCTGATTTACGAAGAATAGGGAATTCTGCGTTACTCGGCTTGTCAAAATCCTCACAATG
>JALFCH010000014.1 GCA_022771245.1 Rikenellaceae bacterium
AGGGGGCAATACCCTGGTCAGAATAGGGGCTGATGAAAAGTCGAAGTATCTCCTTCTTCCAATTGAGGAAAAGGCTCCGGAGGCCAATGTAAGGGTGATTTGTGGCAATGACCAGATGAGGACTCTGAATCTGCGCCTGGCTTTGGACAAAGTGGACTACTATGTACCTTTCTGCCTTGACGAGTGGCGGGGAAGGGAGGTGAAACTGCTTACCCGTATGTCCGTGGACCGTACCAATGGCAGGGAAGTCGAGAACGAAATATGCTGGAGCAAGATTCGCCTTTCCGACACTTTCGACAAGTCGAACAGGGAAAAATTCCGTTCTGCATTTCACCATACCCCCGAATATGCTTGGATGAACGATCCCAACGGTATGTTCTACCTTGACGGGGAATGGCACCTTTACTACCAGTGGGGACCTTACGGCTCGATGTGGAACAATATGACTTGGGCCCATTCCGTGAGCCGCGACCTCATCCATTGGGAGCATCGCCCTGAAGTACTCAAGCCTGATGCCCTTGGAGCCATCTTCAGCGGTTCCTGCGTGGTGGACCACAACAATACCGCAGGTTTCGGGGCAGGTGCAGTCATAGCCCTCTACACCAGTGCGGCTGAAGTCCAGAGCCAGTCCCTTGCCTATTCCACAGATGGAGGAAACACCTTCACCAAATACGAAGGCAATCCCATCCTCACTGCCGACATCGCGGATTTTCGTGACCCGAATATGTTCTGGAATGACGAAATAGGGAAATGGAATCTCATTCTTGCCTGCGGTCAGGAAATGAGGATATATACTTCCGACAATCTTATCGAATGGACAGAAGAATCACGCTTCGGCAAAAGTTACGGCAATCACGAGGGAGTCTGGGAATGTCCGGACTTGTTCAAACTCCCGGTCGAGGGCACTGACCAGCAGAAATGGGTGCTCATCTGCAACATCAATCCGGGAGGTCCAAACGGCGGTTCCGCCACCCAATATTTCATAGGCGATTTTGACGGAAAGAAATTCACCGTGGACAATGTGGACAGATATATTGACGGCAAAGCCCTCTGGCAGGATTATGGCAAGGACCACTATGCCGCAGTCTCATTCTCGAATGCCCCTGATGGACGTCATACTATGATAGCCTGGATGTCCAATTGGGAATATGCCAATGTGGTTCCTACGATGCAATACCGCAGTGCGAACACAATAGCCCGCGAGCCTTTCCTCTATCAGGCCGATGGTGAAATCTTCCTCGGCAGCCGCCCTTCCCCTGAATACGATGAAGCCGGATTGGACCAGACCGTGAAGGTCAAAGGATCCTGTCAGATTCTCCTTGCAAATCAGGCCGGTGAGCAGTTCGCAATCAATTATGACCAGCAGACTATGACCCTGAGTTGTGACCGCAGCCGGAGCGGACTGATTGATTTCTCTCCTCATTTCAATAAGGTGGCTACTGCTCCGGTACACCGCAAACTCAGCAGCATACGCATATTCATTGACAATTCCAGCATAGAAGTATTCGGAAACAACGGTGAAGTCTGTCTGACCAGTCTGGTCTTCCCTTCTTCAACCTTTTCCGAACTCATTGTGAATAAACACTGATGGCTGCTTTGTTGCAAATGTTTGAAAAAATGTTGCATGCAACCATAGTTTCAGTCTATGAAACATTATTGTGGTTGGGATGGAATGAAGATTCATACATTTGCAATGCTTTTGAGCTGGAGTAATCCTCAAATAATAACCTGCATCATCTTTGAAAATCTTTTCGGTCCATATTTCCTCCCTTATCAGTCACATAGCTACGGCTATGCTCCTTCTTCGGGTGAAAATCTGACCTCGAAAATCTAATTCAAATCTGACGCAAATTATTATTTTCGTATTACATAACAGAAATTGATAACCGTAAATATTATGAAAACCACAAAGACAGCTTTTTTGTCAGTGATGCTGGCCTTCTTCACGATGGGATTCGTGGATCTCGTAGGCATAGCCAGCAACTATGTCCAGAAGGATCTCGCCCTTACTGATTCCCAGGCCAACATTATGCCTTCCCTCGTATTTTTCTGGTTCCTCATATTCTCTGTCCCGACAGGTGTGTTGATGAACAGAATAGGCAGAAAAAACACCGTTCTCCTCTCCATAGGAGTGACGGCCCTTTCCCTCATAATTCCGATTTTCGGGTCTTCCTATCCCGTGATGCTGATCAGTTTCTCCCTCCTGGGAATAGGCAATGCCATTATGCAGACTTCCCTCAATCCATTGGTAACCAATATTGTGGAAGGTGACAAGTTGGCTTCAACCCTCACTTTCGGCCAGTTTGTAAAGGCTATCGCATCCTTCCTTGCCCCTTACATAGCAATGTGGGGAGCCACTGCGGTTCTGCCTTCTTTCGGACTTGACTGGAGAGTGCTGTTTCCTATCTATGCAATAGTGGCAATCGTAGCAGCTCTTCTTCTGGGCTTTACAAAAATCGAAGAGTCTCCGCTGGAGGATAAGGCCACAGGTTTCATCGGTTGCTTCAAACTCCTCGGCAAACCATTTGTGCTGCTTTGCTTCCTTGGAATTATGTGCCACGTGGGCATAGATGTAGGCACCAACACCACGGCTCCGAAAATCCTTATGGAGAGAGTCGGATTCACTTTGGACGAGGCTGCATTCGCCACATCCCTCTATTTCATATTCAGGACCATAGGCTGTTTCTCCGGTTCCTATATCCTCCGCAGGCTAAGCCCTAAAGTATTCTTCGGCATATCCGCGGCGATGATACTCGTGGCAATGGTCGGCCTTGCCCTCACTGCTTCTGTAGAATCCCACATATTGGTTTATATTTTCATAGCCCTGATCGGATACGGCAATTCCAATATCTTCTCCATCATCTTCTCCCAGGCCCTTCTCCACGAGCCGCAGCATCAGAACGAGGTGAGCGGACTTATGATTATGGGACTGTTCGGAGGCACGGTATTCCCTCTCCTTATGGGTTTTGCATCCGATTGGTTGGGTACCATAGGCGCCGTTCTCGTAATGGCGGCAGGAGCCATCTATCTCACTTGTTTCACTCTTAAAATCAGCAAATAATGAAAGATTATATAGTAGGTTTGGGAGAAATCCTCTTCGACTGTCTTCCTGACGGCAAAAAGCTTGGGGGAGCACCGGCAAACTTCGCTTACCACGTGAGCAATTTCGGACTTAACGGCCTCGCAGTTTCTGCAATAGGCAGGGATGAGGACGGAGAACAAATCAAAGCGGAACTGGCTCCGAGAGGACTGGCTTTCCATCTGGAAGAAGTGGATTTCCCAACAGGTACAGTCAAGGTTACATTGCCCGGCAACGGTGTCCCTCAATATGACATATGTCAGGGAGTGGCTTATGACAATATCCCCTGGACACCTCAGATAGAGGAAATAGCCAAGAATTCCCGAGGTGTCTGCTTCGGGTCACTGGCCCAGCGCAACGCTGTCTCCCGCAAGACCATACACAATTTTCTCGACACTATGGCTCCGGTGGGAACCCTCAAGGTTTTCGATATCAACTTGAGGCAGAACTGGTATTCGAGGGAAATCATAGAGGAGTCTCTCGTAAGGTGCAATGTGTTGAAACTCAATGATGAGGAAATTGGCGTACTGTGTGACCTCCTGGATGCGGGCAATGTGCGTCAGCCTTCGGAAGACTCGCCGCTTCAGCTCGTCGAATTCGAGGACCAGTGCCGTGAAATAATGCACAAATATGATATAGAGATGATTATACTCACTTGCGGAGTGCACGGGTCCTATGTGCTTTACGAAGATGGCAAGGTTTCATACCAGGAGACCCCGAGAGTGAAGGTGGCAGACACGGTCGGTGCAGGAGATTCTTTCACGGGCACTTTCGTGGCGAATCTGCTCCAGGGAAAACCTGTGGTTGAGGCTCACGAGAAGGCTGTGAAGGTTTCCGCTTTCGTATGTACCCAGAACGGAGCAATGCCGACTATGCCACAGGAACTGCTGAAATAGTGTGGTGCCGTTGTTGGTGTGTGTTGTTAATGTGTTGTTGTTTGGACCAGGTTACTTTGAGCGGTACCTGGTCCTTGTCTTTCCGGCTGCTATATTCTGCAATTTCTTGGAAATCAATTTTTTGCGTATAGGAGGAAGCTCATCAACGAAAAGTTTGCCGTCCAGGTGGGCGAGTTCGTGCTGCACCATTCTGCAGGCGAATCTGTCGAATACCTCCACCTGTTTCTCGAAATTCTCGTCGTAGTATTCCACTTTGATTTTCGAAGGCCTCACCACATCCGCATAGATGCCCGGCACGCTCAGACAGCCCTCCTGGTAGGTGCATTTTTCTGCACTTTCCTCAAGTACCACCGGATTTATCATAGTCCTGCGGAAGTCCTTGAGTTCAGGATATGTTTCCGTCATTTCAGTGCCGTCCACGATGAGTATCCTCAGAGGTACACCCACCTGAGGGGCAGCCAGACCGCATCCGTCGGCAACTTTCAGAGTTTCTTTCATATCTGAGACGAGTTGCAGTATCTCGTCCTTCTTTGTGAGGTCTGCCTCTGCATCAGCCTTGCGCAGAACCTCCTGTCCGTAAAGGTAAATCGGAAGTATCATAACGTAACTTTTTTATCCATCCATGATTGCAGGATGATTGCGGCGCTGATTTTGTCCACACTGTTCTTGTCCATACGTCCGCTCTTTTTCATTCCCCCGTCAATCATAGCCCTGTGGGCAAGCACGGAGGTGAACCTCTCGTCTTCGAGTATCACGGGAATTTGCGGAAAATGCTTTGCCAACTGCTTCAGGAACACATCCACGTCTGCCGCAGCTTCGGAGGGCTTTCCGTTCATATTCACAGGATACCCCACCACAAAGGCTTTTACATTCTCCTTTTGAGCGTAAGTTTTGAGATATTCTATTATCTTTGCAGTCTGTACCGTATCCAAGGCAGAAGCAAATATGCCGAGAGGATCGCTAACCGCAACTCCCGTCCTTTTGCGCCCGTAATCTATGCCTACATACCTGTCCATTGGATGCAAAGTTAGCATTAAACTATGGCTCGACAAAATAAAGATAAAAAAGTTGATCGTTTTACTGTGAACGTCGTTGAATCGGGGACGCACAAGACACTCCATTCCTACAAGTTCACCCGGCTTACAGCCGCGCTCTTTTTCACCAACGCGTTCATAATGCTCTGCCTGATAATCTTCGTGCTGGTGGCTTACACCCCGCTCAAGACTTTCATTCCCGGCTATCCGGATGCAATGTCGAAAAGGGATGCGGTCAACAATGCCATAAAAGTGGACTCTCTGGAGAGGGTGATATACAAGTGGGAACTGTATTCCGAAAACATCCGCAGAGTGCTTCAGGGTGACGAAACGATTGACATACAATCTATTATAACTGTTCCTGATACGGTCTCAACCTTCAGGGACGACGGCCCGGGCTACACTGATGCCCAGTTCCGCGAGGCTGTGATGAAGGAGGAGCAGTTCGACCTGCCTGCAGGAATGAAAAGGAATCTTCCTCTTGAGGGAATACATTTCTTCCAGCCTGTAAAAGGCGTGGTCAGCAAAGGATTCGATGAACTTACGCACCCGTATCTGGATATAACGGCTCCTGCCAATTCCCTCGTGATGGCACCTCTTGACGGAACCGTGATCTTTACGGGATGGAACAACGATGCCGGCTATACTCTTCAGATTCAGCACGAAAACGACCTCGTCACCATATTCCAGCACACGGAGAAACTGCTCAAGAAGACAGGCGACAAAGTCCGGGCGGGTACTCCGGTGGCCCTGGTCGGCAGTGCGGAAAGTCTTTCTGTGGGGGACCATCTGAGGTTTGATCTCTGGTACAAGGGAGAGGCAGTGGATCCTCAAAAATATATGACATTATGAAAAAGAGAGGTGTGGCAATACTCGGTTCCACCGGGTCCATAGGCAGGCAGGCGCTGGATGTGCTCAGACAGCATCCGGACCTTTTCAGTTTGGAGCTCATAGTGGCCAACAACAGTGCGGATCTGCTCATAGAACAGGCACTTGAGTTTGATGCCAACAATGTGGTGATATGCAATGAGTCGCTGTATGCCAAGGTGGCTGAAACTTTGCAACCGCGTATGATAAAGGTGTTTGCGGGTATGCAGTCGGTGTGCGACCTCGTCGGGTCTTCCGATATAGACATTGTGCTCACTTCAATGGTGGGTTTCAGCGGATTGCGCTCCACTGTGGCGGCCATAGAGGCGGGCAAGACCATAGCCCTGGCAAACAAGGAGACTCTCGTGGCTGCCGGAGAACTCGTGATGAGACTGGCTGCAGAGCATAATGTGCAGATTCTTCCCGTGGATTCCGAACACTCTGCAATCTTCCAGTGCCTGATGGGTTCGGCAGGGAATGAAATTGCAAAACTGCATCTGACGGCTTCAGGAGGCCCTTTCAGAACCTGGGAGAAGTCCCGGATTGCCGATGCTTTGGCTTCCGATGCGCTCAAACACCCGAATTGGAGTATGGGAAGCAAAATCACCATAGACTCGGCGACTATGATGAACAAGGGTTTCGAAGTCATTGAGGCCAAGTGGCTTTTCGGGGTGGAGCCGGAAAAAATCAATGTGGTGGTGCATCCCGAGTCCGTCATTCATTCAATGGTGGAGTATGCGGATGGAGCAGTGATTGCGCAATTGGGTTGTCCGGATATGCGTGAGCCCATACAGTTTGCCTTGACCTTCCCTCTGCGTATGAATCTTTCCAACAGGAAGTTGGACTTCGCCTCTTTGCGCTCACTCACTTTCGAGGCGCCGGATTTGGACCGCTTTCCTGCATTGGCCCTCTCCTATGAGGCATTGAAGGGTGGCGGAAATCTGGCTTGTGTGATGAATGCAGCCAATGAGGTCGCTGTGGCCGCATTTTTGAAGGGGAGAATCCGCTTTTACGACATCCCGGAGGTCATCTCAAAGTGTATGGCCTCTGTGACTCATATTGCAAAACCTTCTTTTGAAGACATTTACAACACAAACGATGAAGCCGTGAGGCTCGCAGAATCAATGATATGGTAGTTTTAATCAAAACCTTGCAGGTGATACTGGCCCTTTCCGTTCTCATACTTTTTCACGAGTTGGGGCATTTCACATTTGCAAAACTTTTCAAAATAAGGGTAGAAAAATTCTATCTTTTCTTCGATGTGGGGGGCAAGGCCCTGTTCCGCTTCAAACCAAAGAATTCCGACACTGAATATGGCATAGGCTGGCTTCCTCTGGGTGGATATTGCAAAATTTCGGGAATGGTGGACGAGTCTATGGACACTGAAGCCCTGAAATCCGAACCGCAGCCTTGGGAAATGCGCAGCAAACCGGCGTGGCAAAGATTGCTCGTGATGTTGGGCGGGGTGCTGTTCAATTTCATTTTCGCCATCCTTATATATATAGGAATACTGGCAGGCTGGGGACGCTCTTATTTGAGCAACGAGGGCAGCGATATCTATGTGAATGAGCTGGCTTATGATATGGGCTTCCGCACCGGAGACCACATAATTGCTCTGGACGGAGAACCTGTCGAGAATTTCGGTATGCTTCAGGTGGATATGGTCCGGAACGATGTGAGCAAGGTACAGCTTCTCAGGGACGGGGACACATTGAACCTTTACCTGGACAGGAGCAGGGTGGGGGATATGCTCAATTCCCCGGGTATGTTTGACATTGCCCTGCCATTCATTGTGGACAGCATTCCTCCTGCTTCCGTGAATTATGGGGGCGGGCTTCGTCCCGGAGACAGAATCATAGGTCTGGATGCTATTGATGCGCCTTATCTTCAGGATGCGAGGCCCATACTTGCGGAACATTCCGGGGGCACCGTCTCGGCTCTGGTCGTAAGGGATGCCGATACTCTGCAAATGGATGTTGCCGTGGACACATTGGGACGGGTAGGCGTGATTACAAAGGCACCGGCGTTCAAGGTTCGGGACTATTCAGTCTTGGAGGCCATTCCGGCTGGGGTCGCATATACTTTCGAGTCCATAGCCGGCTATGTGAAGGACCTCAAGCTTGTGTTTACCCCGAGCACTGAGGCATATAAGTCGGTGGGCAGTTTCATTGCCATAGGGCAGGTTTTCCCTTCTCACTGGAACTGGTTTTCTTTCCTCAACATACTGGCTATGCTTTCCATTATGCTGGGGGTAATGAACCTGATTCCGATTCCGGCTTTGGATGGAGGCCACGCGGTATTCATTCTGTATGAGATGATTACGCGCCGCAAGCCGGGTGTGAAGTTCCTGACTGTGATGCAGATTATAGGGATGATTCTGATTTTCGGGCTGATGATTCTGGCCTTCGGTAATGACATACTCAGATTGTTGAACTAATACATGTTGCTATGAGAAAATATATTTTGGCTATTGTTGCAGCAGTTGTGGTGCTTACAGGTTGCGGAGAACGCAAGAAGGCCCTGCTCCCGAATGTGAGCGGCAAGGCAGGCGAGGTTCTGGTGGTTATGGAGAAGGCGGATTGGGAGGGGGCTCCCGGAAATGCCGTCCGTGACACGCTTGCCAGTGATTGCCCTTTCCTCCCGCAGAGGGAACCGCTCTACACTCTTGTGCCTGTGACTCCGGCCAATTTTACAAACATTTTCCAGGTCCACAGGAATATTCTCGTGCTGACCGTAAACCCCAAGACCACCCAGGAAGGAGTCCGCTTCTTCAATGATGTCTGGGCCCGTCCACAGATCGTAATCAAGGTGGAGGCTGCTGATGCGGTGAGACTGACAGAGGTTTTCCAGGAGAACAAGGTCCGCATTGCCACTGCCATCGAGCAGGCCGAGAGGGATCGTGTGATTGCCAATTCCATACTCTATGAGGAGAAAAGCATACAGCCGGTTCTGGCGGAGCGTTTCGGAGGTATAATCCACTTCCCGAACGGCTATTCCGTACGCAAGGTGACTGATGATTTCGTGTGGGTGGCCTGCGAGACCCAGTACACCAACCAGGGTGTCTTCATCTACAAATCACCGGTGGGGGAGGACCCGTTCACGCTTGAGAATCTTGTGGCGAGGAGGAATGAGTATCTGCAGAAATACGTACCTGGAATGTTTGACGGAACATATATGATTACCAGTCCGTTGGCGGATCCTGAGGTCAAATATATGAAATACAAGGGACGTGATTTCGCTCAGATGAGAGGCTATTGGGAGGTCTATGGTGACTATATGGGAGGTCCTTTCGTTTCCCATTCTTTCTATAGCCGGGACGGAAAGTCAATCATTACGCTGGATTGTTTCGTCTATGCTCCGAAATATGACAAGCGTCACTATCTCAGACAGGTGGAGGCATTGCTCTATTCCTTTGAATGGGTCAAGGACTCAAATGAATAGTGGAGTCTATCGGGCAGTGGATGGTGAGATGCAAGAATTTTCAGAAAATTTGCAGAAATATTTTGTGCTCTGAAAAATAATGCATACCTTTGCAATCCCTTTCGAATTGGGGGTTTTGAAGTTCTTTGAATTTCTGCGCGGTGGGTTCGTATAACGGTTAGTACTCAAGATTTTCATTCTTGCAATAGGGGTTCGATTCCCCTACCCACTACTAAAAATATAAAAAAGTATAATAATGGCACAACACGCATCAGCAGACAAGCGCAATCGTCAGAACGAGAGGCGCCGCTTGCATAATAAGTATTATGCGAAGACCACCAGAAACGCAATTCGTGCGTTGAGGGCAATGACAGTGAAGAGTGAGGCTGAGGCTTCAGCACCAAAGGTTTACGCTATGATTGACAAACTCGCAAAAATCGGCGTTATCCACCAGAACAAGGCTGCGAACCTCAAGAGCGGACTTCAGGTTTACATCAACAAGTTGGCGTAAGCCCCGCAATCCTCCAGGATGGATTTACGGAAGCCCTTGCTTCCGTTTTTTTATCGACATACACGAAGTTTCATTTGAGCGGACCGGAACACAACGAAGCAGACGCTCAAAAGGACATACACGAAGTTTATTTTGAGATGGATGCAAGGCGTGTGAGGATCGCACAAGGAGCAACCTGATGGTTGTGACGCCGAGCGGACCGGAGCACAACGAAGCAGACGCTCAAAAGAAACAAGTGGACGGGATGTAGCGCAGTTGGTAGCGCACTACGTTCGGGACGTAGGGGTCGGGCGTTCGAGTCGCCTCATCCCGACAAAAAAGGCTGGAGAAATCCAGCCTTTTGTCGAAATGAGGCGACAGGGATATGGGCTTAGCCCATATCCCGGCTTTCAGCCGCTGCTATCCATGCCTAGGGGCTCTGCCCCTATTATACCCTGCGGCTCCGCCTTCCGTATGTATCGAAGTCATTTTTTTTGTAAAGTCATATTTATCGAAGTTAAGCAAGATATAATTTTGAATTTTATCGAAGTTTGCGTATGTCACTCCCACTTCGTGGGCCCCTCTTCATAAGGCCATGTGCGGCCATGGTTTTCCTTATGTTACCCTTCTGAACTACAGCAGTAAGGCCTAAAATAGCTATTCTTTTCCTGACTTTATCATTGCGTCACCCAAATCAACATCAAAATCACCGCTACAGATACCTGTAGGGCATATTCGTGGCAAAATTACGAAATAGTGATAAAGTCAGGAAAATATCCTCTCCCTCCTTTTTCAGTCCGTGACCTTTACCCAGTCGATGCGGAGCCATCCGCCGTCATTCTTTGAGGCGTGGCGGTTACAGAAAAAGCCAAACTTGGCTCCTATCCATTTGCCCTGACGGGCAGTGAAACTATAGTCTTTGTCAGGTAGCGGATGCCTTGGGACCTGTAGTCGGTGCCAGTTCATCAGCCCCGGGAGATGAGAGCTGGTCGATGAGCCTTCTTGGCGCTTCTTCCAGAAACAATTCTGAGCCGCTTGTCATCATTGATGGAGTGGCCTATGAAAGCATCAATGAGATGCGCCTTCTCAACCCTTCCGATATCCAGTCAATGTCCTTCCTGAAGGACGGTGCAGCTGCGATTTATGGTTCAAGGGCTGCGGGCGGAGTCGTGCTCATCACCACTAAATCCGGTGCAAAAGGTCGTGCAAAGGTGGAATATTCAGGTTCAGTCAGTATGAAGACAGTCGGTCTTATGCCGGAGCTGATGACTTTGGACCGGCATAACCCTCTGCATTGAGGCCGAGGGCGATAAAACCTACAAATCCGCAGTCCAGGAGATCAATGTCCAGCTGGACCGGCGACCACTTGCAGCGGGCAAGTGATAAGATGGTCTGTCGTCCTCCCTCGAGTCTAAAACGCTTGCTGACGTAACCATTCTCTCATGAAACGGTCATAAATGATATACCCTTGAGGGGTCAGATAGACCAATTCATTGTCTTGCAGCCTTTTTAACGAAGCACTGACACTGCTAGCTGCACGAAGACGGTTGCGGCTGATAAAATCTCCTGCCAAGATCTCCTTGACACAACCCTCGCGGGCAATGGCTTTCAACAGACGCACTTGACCCGCTGAATAAGACTTCAGCAAAGTTTGATACGAATAACTCTGTTCTGAGACAATCTGCTCCATAGCATCTGATACCATCACCATATCCACATCCTGATTATAACCGTACAAGCGATTAAGAAGATACTGGATATACCAAGTATGTCCGTCATACATTTCGTAAATTGCATAAAAGACATCTCGGGGAAGAAGTTTGCTACATTTAGCAAAGAGTCCGATAGCGAAATCGGCATATGTCTCACGATCAATGGAACCGATATTTATCAATTGCGTACTCTGATAGAATGGTCTTTTCGAAGAAGTGAACATCTCCTGCATCAAATGCTGCTTACTTCCCGCAAAAATGAAGTTCACATTGGGCAAGAACTGGATATATGAGCGCAATAAAGCCTCAATACCTTTTTCCGGATATTCAGCTATCTGCTGGAATTCATCAATTGCTATACAACAGTGCCTCTGAGAGGAGGCCAGATAATCAAATATCTCTTTCAAGGTACTCTTTTCATCTTGAGGCGCCACATCAATTGTCACTTTTGGTACTCCTGTCAGTTCGTCAAAGGTAAACACTGGACGACAACTGCGAATAAATTGACTTATGCGGTTTAACGCTTTCTGAGGTGCAGCATCCAGTTTACCCAATACCGTATTGGCAAACAAACGCACAAAATCACCAATTGACTGCGTTGAATATATATCCATATACAGCGTGACAATATCTGATTTCTGCTCTTTCAAGTGATGAAATGCGTTACAAATCAAGCCTGTTTTGCCCATTCGACGAGGAGCAATCAGTGTAATGTTGCGTCCATTCTTAAGCGCATCAAGAATAGTTGCGGTTTCCGTTTCACGGTCACAAAAGAATTCTGGGCTGTGATATCCCACTATCAGGAAAGGATTGTTTGGCTTCATTATTCTACCTTACTTTATCATTACGTAATTATCGTAACGCAAATATCGTAATTATATATAAAATAACCAAACAATTACTTGACAAACAGTCAATATGTTACGCAATTATCCAGCCGTCGAGTCGGCGGAGCTGCGAGCTGAAGTGTACCAGACGTCGGATTTATTCTGTCCTGCAATTTCGGCGACAGAGTGTCCACGAGCAGCCGACGGGAGTCGGAACGGACGTGAGCGAATAGTCAAATACACGGCTCTCGCCGTCGCTCTGGTGAGCGAGTACGTGGTGGTTCTGGAAAAATCCAGCCTCCCTCCCGAACCCAGCCCAGTCTGCAAGTCAACATCTACAAAAATATGATTATCTTTGCCCAGAATCAACTAATCGCATGGATAAATTAGTAGTCATCAACTCCTGTATGAGGGAGGACTCAAGAACAAAAGTGATACTCGAAGCGGCTCTG
>JALFCH010000022.1 GCA_022771245.1 Rikenellaceae bacterium
ACTCCCCACGAGGGAGTGTGGATTGAAACCAACCATTTCATCAAAAAAATAGGAGGGCGAAAACATCCCTCAAGCAAGGCGGGAAAAAGTTTTGCAGAGAACGGAAAAATGCGTATATTTGCGGCCCCAAAGAAAAAGTCGGACGACTTTTGGTGCAATGGGGTTCTGCCCGAAAGGGTTTGAACTGAGTAACACATTTTATATCAAACAACAATGAAACACATCGAATTGAAAGGCCAGCTCCGTGAAGCATCCGGCAAGCAGGCAATCAAGGCCATCCGCAGAGAAGGACTCGTACCTTGCAACCTTTATGGACTTGGAATGGAGAACATCCTCTTCACAGTGAGCGCAAAGGCACTCAAGCCTATCACCAACACTCCAAACTCCTACATCATCGACCTTGAGCTCAGCAACGGACAGAAAATCAACGCCGTTCTTCACGAGCTTCAGTGGCATCCTGTAACTGACGAGTGCCTCCACGTGGACTTCCTCGCAGTTTGCGACACCAAGCCGGTGGTAATTGACGTTCCGGTTGTCGTAACAGGTCACGCAGAAGGTGTAAAGGCCGGTGGTAAGCTTCTGGTTTCCAGCAGAAAGCTCAAAATCAGCGCTATGCTCAACGAGCTTCCTGACACTCTCGAAGTTGATTGCTCAGCACTCCAGATTGGCAAGCAGATTGTTGCCGGAGACCTCCACTATGAGGGCGTGAACATCGTTTCACCTAAGGCCACAATCATCTGCTCAGTACGTCCTACCCGTGCATCTGCACAGGCTGCCCAAAACGCTTAATTAGGAGACTGAACGATGAACTTCCTTGTAGTCGGGTTGGGGAACATAGGTTCCGAATATGCAAACACCCGGCACAATATGGGATTTATGGTGTTGGATGCCTGGGCTCAGGCATCCAATGCTGTTTTCAGCACCCAGCGCTACGGAGACATAGCCGAAGTCTCATTCAAAGGACACAGAATCACCCTGCTCAAGCCTTCCACCTATATGAATCTCAGCGGAAAGGCAGTAAGGTACTGGATGCAGGAAAAAAAGATAGCTTTAGAGAATCTTCTGATTATTTCAGACGACCTGAACTTGCCTTTCGGAAGCATAAGGATGCGCAAAAACGGCAGTGACGGGGGCCATAACGGGCTCAAGAACATCAACGAACTGCTTGGCACTCAGGAATATGCACGAATCCGTCTGGGCATAGGCAACGACTTCAGCCGAGGGCATCAGATTGATTTCGTACTCGGAAAGCTCAGTCCTGAAGAATTGGAGTTGATGCCCAAGATAAGCGAAAAGGTGATTGAAGGTGTAAAAGCATTCACGACAATAGGCGTGGAAAGGGCAATGTCCGCCACAAACTGCAGAATTACTCCTGCGCCAAAGAATCCTTCCGGTGCCTCTGAGGAATAGCCCGGTAACGGCAAGGCAGACGCCTGATTACAGCCAACAGAACACGCCTGACAATATAAGTTCGGGGCCAAAGTGCCGAGCGCAACTTCCAGGATAATGAATCGCAACTCCATTCTTCACCGGATGGAGTTATTCTTTTGATCATCACGGCATAGACATTCTCAGGAGCTGCCCACTCCACACCGCTGCAATTGCCGTCTCCACGGAATTTGTACAATTTCTTCCCTCCCTTGTCTATTGTGCCCACGACACGGTGCAATATATACCTACCCCTGAACTTGAACAAGGCAACTTGCCCCTTCTTCAACTCCTCAGTAGAAGAGTCAAACCTGCGCAACTGTACCCTGTCTTTCTCATTGGCCAGAAAAGGGACCATACTGTAGCCCTTGACATAAATCAGCCCGTATCCGGACACCAGCAATTCCTCCAGCAGATTTTCAAAAAATATGTCGTTGGAGACCTGCACGCTCTTTATTGAATTTTGCAAAATAATATATACCCTAATTTGATTTGCGAAATTGCGAAAATTTCCGTAAATATGCAAGATTTTTAAGACCGAATAAAAATGGGAAAGAAGTTCATCATAATTGCGTTTCTGCTCATTCAGGCCTTGAGTCTGAGTGTCAATTACGATTCAATGGCCAGACCAGCCAGGAAAGGAAAAATTGCCTTTATGCAGCCCGACGGCAGTTCATTTGTCGGCAGCATCACAGGAGACGAATTCTTCCGTCTGAAAATGACTGAAACCGGGGAAAGCATAATCCGGGACGAAGACGGATGGTGGTGCTATGCAGCCTACGATGCCTTGGGCAACAAATACAGTTCAGGAGTCAAGGTGGGAGTGAACGACATTGCCGCCAAAACCGCCAGCAGACAAATCCCTTATGCCCAGCTCATACAGAGGGCAGCAGCGCGCAGGGCGGAATTCGACAATGAACTTGCACTTAAAAGGGAAAAGATGAGAAAGTCCATGACTCTCACGAAAGCCGGTGCAGGACCTGTCGAGAAACACGGAATAATCATCCTCGCGGCATATTCTGATGTGGCATTCACATATTCGAAACAGAATTTCGAGAATATGATGAACCAGAGTGGCTATTCCTACAACGGAGCCACCGGCTCGGCAAAGGACTATTTCGAAGCTCAGTTCGGCAATATGTACAATTTCACTTTTGATGTCAGCGACATAGTCACTTTGCCTAACAACAGGAAATATTACGGACAGAACGTGGGCAGCGATGACAACGACGCCCGCCCTCAGCAAATGGTCTCTGAGGCCTGCACGCTTGCAGAAAAAAGCGGTGTGGATTTTTCCAGATACGACGATGACGGAGACGGCTATGTTGATACGGTATTCGTGATATTCGCCGGCGATGATGAAGCCGACTCCGGGATTGAGGACTGCATCTGGGCACACGCCTGGTCACTCAGCAAGGCCATCACCCTGAGCGGAAAGAAAATCTTCAGTTACGCCTGCGCATCCGAACTCGGACGGGAAGTGAGCTTTGACAGGTGGGGCAATTATACTCCGGGAGAGGCCTATCTCGCAGGCATAGGCACATTCTGCCACGAATACAGCCACACCTTCGGACTTGCAGACCTCTATGACACAGACTACTCGTCTAACGGTCATTCCGAAGCCCTCTGGTCTTCCACCGGACTTATGGACGGAGGAAATATGAACAACAAGGGCAACACACCTCCCAACTGGAATGCTATTGACAGGGTGCAACTCGGAGTGGGCAACTGCATCGAACTGACACCAGGCAAATACGACATAAAGCCTATCAGCGAAAACGGAGACTACTACAAGCTGGAAACCGGAACACCGGGCGAATACTACCTCATTGAATGCCGCGACGCATCAAATGTCTGGGACAGTCATACAGGGGGCTCAGGAATGCTTGTCTATCACATAGACCGCACAAGTTCTGCCATAAACAACTATTGGGCACAGAATGCCCCGAATGCTTATTCAACCCACCAGTGCGCAGACCTCATCGAAGCAGATCAGACTTTGCTCAGCAAATACAAAAGCGGCTCCGATTTCTATTTTTCTCCCACTGTCTATGAATCCCACTACAACGACCTCTACCGTCTTTTCTTCCCGTACAACAATGTAGATTGCCTCGACAAAAGCTACGCCCTGACCTCCTGGTACGGGGCCAAGATTGATGCCAGGATAGAAAACATCTGCAGGGAGTCTGACGGGAGCATATCCTTCAATGTGGTGGACTATATGACGGTCACTCCATTCCAGAACGAAGCCCTGATAGAGATTCAGGATCTGGATGCCACAGGAGCTGTCACTCTCGACATCAGCAACGGCTCAGACAAGAAAAACATAAAACTGCTTCCTGATGAAAGTGGAGACTACCGCACTATGCTTGAGGGCTTGACCGCCGGCACACAGTACACACTTGAACTCAATTACCAAAAAGCTTCCGGCACATCCACGACCAAATTCAAAACCTTCAGAACCCTGGAAATGAGCGCCTTCAAGAAGATTTGCCTGGATTTTCCAATCAGGAAATCAGACGGTTCGTTTCCAAAGGGAGCCAGGATTCCACTGGCAATCCTCAATGCACAGGATGCCCTGAAAGTGGAATGGTATTTCAACTCCGGGAAAATCAGATGCGGAAGCGATTACAAGTGGGCCATACCGTCTTCCGGCGAATTGAAGGCCGTCGTGACCTTGCCTGAGGGCGAAGTGAGCATTTACAAAAAGATCACAGTCAAATAGATTACAGAGCAATGAAAGCATATATTTTGGGAATTGCCGGCCTTGCACTCGCGGCCATATCCTGCACTGAAGAAAGACTCAACCAGAGCAGCAACGACTGGACCAGCCCGGATGCGGCCCTGACGGTTGATTCAGAGACCATACTCACTTACGACCCTCTCACCTGGCAAATGAGCACAAGCAGCGACGCTGTCTTCAGCGTATTCAATGAAGATGAAAGCGAATGGTTCACAGTGACTTGCGAGACTATGCCCGGAGCTGTGGGCGAGGTGATAAAATCCGATGTCCGGTGGCTTAGAAGCACCAGCACCAAGGCCTTGAATCTCAAGGGGATAAATCTCACCGTCGAATCTATTGACGAGGAAAGCGGCATCATTACACTGATAAATCAGAAACAGCAGGTTTGTGCCAAAGTTCACCAACTCAGATAAAGTTCACCAACTCAGATAATTATGAACAAGGATTACGGATTCATAAGGGTGGCGGCCTGCATACCGGAGACCGCAGTAGCCCAGCCCCGAAAAAACGCAGAAAGAATCAAGTCTCTCATAGACAGGGCAGTAGCAAAGGACACAAGTCTGATTGTCTTCCCTGAATTGAGCATCACAGGATACACCTGCGCAGACCTCTTCACCCAGGAACTGCTCATAAGCGGGGCGGAAAGTGCGGTGAGGGAGATTGCAGACCATATCAAGGGGAAGGAATGCACCGTTGTGGTGGGTGCCCCGGTGAGTCTGCACGGATGTCTCTACAACTGCGGAGTGGTGCTCAGGGACGGAAAGGTACTCGGTATAGTGCCCAAGACCTATCTTCCCGCCTATTCGGAATTCTATGAAAGCCGCTGGTTCAAGTCCGGAGGCGATTTTCTGGGAGACGAAGCATCTACGGCATTCTATGCCGGAGAAACGGCCCCGATCAGCCCTAACCTGATTTTCAATTGCGGCAAGG
>JALFCH010000038.1 GCA_022771245.1 Rikenellaceae bacterium
GTCAGATCAAGCATAGCATTGAGCGTGGCAGCCTTGTGATTGACGCCGCTCGCATCGAGAGTCTGTATCATACTGCTCACAGCCAAAGTCTTGAAAGATTTAGTCTCGCCGTATTCGACCTCTTCGTTCTGGATTATATAACTCCTGTAATAATAGGTGGTCTCCGGTTCAAGTACACCTGTATCAATGGTATAATTGTAATTTGCGTCAAAATCTTTAGCTTCCAACTTCGTCGCAGAGCCGAGAAGGACACCTGACGAAGTGGAATACAACACTCCGAAACTAAGGTTGGTGGCTCTCGTTTGAGAACGAGTAACCTTTCCGGAAAGCTTGGCATTACGGCAGGAAATGTGTGTTGCCTCACCGGTAACGGCTCCCATTTTTTCAGCTACTGTCACGGCGCAACTTGCCGTCTTGCCCTGGTCCACAGTTGTCGCAGTGATGCTGGCTGTCCCTGCCCTAAGGGCCTTGACTACGCCCTCTGCGGAAACAGTTGCCACGGCCTCATTGTCACTCGCCCAGCTTATCTCCTTGTTAGTGGCGTTGTCTGGGGAAATTGTGGCATCAAGCGAGGCCTGGTCTCCGACTGTCAACTCCAATGTGCTCTTGGAAAGAGAAATGGAAGCAACTCTGATTTCTGCAGGCTCTGGCTGACAGGAAAACATTGATAAAACACTGACAGCCGCCAATGCGATAAAAGGCAAAATTCGTTTCATATTATGATTTACAAAAAATATTATAGCTCAAGAATTGCAAAGATAAATATTTCTCCCATCGTTTTTCTATTATAGACATAATAATTGACCTTCACTGATAGAGGTTGTGACACTCTTGGGTGACCTTTACATTGCAACGAAACGGACCAGGACTTTTCGTTTTACAGTTGGAAATTAAACTATAATACGCATATTTGCCCCATAATAGTTTATTTTTAATCTATATGGAAGATATTTACATGTTATCTGATCTCCAGCTGGGGAAACGAATCGGAGGGAAACTTAAGGCAATCAGACTGAAAAGAAACATTACTCAGCAGAGTCTGGCGGAGGCTTCATCCATTTCTCTTTCATCACTCAAAAAGATAGAGAATGGAGAAATCGGTACTTTTGACTCATTGCTTCGGGTATTGAGGACTCTGGGGATATTGGAGAGTATCTCAGCGCTATTTATGGAAGATCAGATGAGTCCAAGTGAATATTATGAGAGGGTAAATAAAGCCAAGAAAAACACGCGCAAGCGCGCTGCAGGTAAGATACTGGCTGACAAAAAATACGAATCAGAATGGTAGATGTAGCAAAAGTCAGGATGTTCGGAGATTACATCGGAACATTCGTATGGGATGACTCATATAAAGTTGCGAGGTTTGAGTACGACAATGATTTCATTGGCAAAGGAATTGAACCGTCTCCTCTGATGATGCCAGTGCAGCAGGGACGTATCTATTCATTCGGAAATTTGAACTGGGATACATTCAACGGTCTACCTGGAATGCTTGCAGATTCATTGCCGGACACTTACGGACGAGCTCTGTTTGACAAATGGCTGACCTTGACCAGCAGGAAAACCAATAATCCTGTGGAATCATTGTGCTTTCTTGGAGAGAGATGCATGGGAGCTTTGGAATTTGAACCGGCCACGAGCCCGGCTTCTGATGCAAACATGAAAATTGAGATCGACTCACTGATTGATGTGGCTAGGGAAGCTCTTTCAAACAAAAAAGTTTTCGGTGTCAACCTGAACGTGGACAAGAAGGTTGCAATAGCCGAAATCCTCCGACGGAGTTACAGCTGAAGTCGGGCTCAAGGAAACAAAGAACTTCGGACGTCTTGAATATTCATTCTCAGAGTTGGCAAAGCGGTGCGGCATTGATATGACCGAATGTTCTTTGATTGAGGAAAATGGACGGGCCCATTTCCTGACGAAAAGATTTGACCGCGACAATGGCATAAAGATCCATATGCAGACACTCTGCGGAATTGCTCATTATGATTTCCGCCTCAAGAACGGATACTCATACGAACAGGCATTCAATGTTATGAGACGACTCCGTCTTCCATAATCACAGGCTCAGGAGATGTTCAGAAGGATTGTGTTCAATGTGGTTGTAAGAAACCAGGATGATCACACAAAGAACATATCCTTCCTGATGGATGAATCAGGCAAGTGGAGACTCTCTCCTGCTTATGATATGGGATTTGCATATAATCCGAAGGGGGCATGGACTGCAACTCACCAGATGTCAATCAATGGCAGATACGATAATATAACCCGAGCGGACCTCTTGGCATTAGCTGCTTCAAATAATATCAAGGGTGCCTCAGAAATCATTGAGCAGGTGTGCGAAACAGCAGCTCTCTGGCCTAAGCTTGCAAAAGACTGTGGAGTGCCGCAGAAGATGATAGTTGGCATTGTTCCGCATATGCTTCTGGACTTGTGATAGGATGACAAGATAATCAATTTCCCTAACTTTCAAATAGCTTCCGCGTTTCAATGATTCAGCCATTCTTCCTTCTTCCCTTCGCGAATGAAACCCTTACTGCCGAAGTAGCCCACGCTGCGCGAGGCATTTTCCATTGCCTCACGTATGGCAGCGGGGATGCTCGACAGAGTTAAGCCACGCTCGGCTACGGCATTGATGAAGGTCGCGGTGAAACAGTCCCCGGCGCCTTCCGTGTCAACAACGTGCTGGATGGGTAGCGCCTCCACCACCTCCCATGGCCGTCCCTTGTACTTGTACCGCACTCCTTTCGGCCCCATCGTCTGGATGAACACCTTGTCCGGGAACGACTCCGTGAAAGAGATATCCGGCACGTTCTCGTCGGAGAACTTGATGACATCGCTGACCCGGATGGATTCAAGGTCGGCATTGGTGGCGATTTTGGATGGCTCGAAGTACACGAGCTGGCAGCCCTTCCGCTTCATCTCCCTTGCCAGGTAACGATGACCCGCAGCAGGATCGTCAAAGAAAAACACCGACGGGACCTCAATCAACTGATCCATAAAGACCGGGGCCTCGTCACGGGCCCTGAGGAAATGCCGCTTGGGGAAGCGGCTCCCGCCCGGCGAGCCCGCCCGGACGCTCATGGTATGTTTCCCGTCAGCCGTCTTCTTGTGTGTGCACCGAAGCATCGTCGTGCCGCCTTCAGGGGTGTTGGTCACGTAGCGACAGTCGCATCCGTAACGATTAAGGTCTTCAGTGATCTTCAGCCCCTCCTCAGAATCGTCCAGGGACGCTATGGGCCGGGCATCCCAGCCCATCCATGAGAGCATGCACATCACATTCCCGCAGGTCCCGCCGACCTCCTCCATTACCACATTGTCCGTAAAGGGCCTCAGTTGCGGCCACTCG
>JALFCH010000060.1 GCA_022771245.1 Rikenellaceae bacterium
AAAGGGGCAATCGTGTCATTCCCAAGGACAAATTTGCTGAAATCTATGCCGAAATGTTCGTGCTGGACCAATGGCTGGATGACAACAGGGATGTCCGCAGGAGGGCTGATACCACCTTGGTTTACGCTCCTGTGCTTGACAAATACGGATATACCTATAATGACTATCTGCTCAGTGTGGAAGAGTATATGAGGGACCCTATGAGGTATTCCCGCATACTGAGGTCCACCTCCGAGATACTCAACCGGCGACTTGAAGAATTGAAGGGCGTGCAGGAGGAGGAACTTGCAAGGGCGAGGGCGGCACATCGTCTGGATTCCCTGATAAAGAGTGTCCACTTCAATATGGATTCGGTGTTGCTGGCTATGATGCGCTCACATCCTACAGACAGCATTGTGGCGGTGGCTGATTCTGACGGTTTCCTGTCTTTCCGCTTTGTCTGTGTTTCCGATACGGTTTACGACGGACCGGCAATGGTGTTGAAAGACAGTCTTGCGGCAGATCCTTCCGACAGTTTGAAGGCAGAACCTTCCGACAGTTTGGCGACTCCTTCTGTGGACAGCCTTGTCCTTGAAGCCCCAATAGTTAAGGAAGCGCCGGAAAGGCCTCATAGGCATATGGATATAAGCAATGCACTCGTCCCACATATGGCAAGAGACAAGAAATAATATGCTTCATTTCGACACAATAGTTTTCGGACCCATTCACAGCAGAAGGCTGGGGTCCAGTTTGGGGGTGAATCTGTTGCCTGCCGACGGGAAACTGTGCAATTTCGATTGCATCTACTGTGAGTGCGGCTGGAACCGGGACAATGCCTTTGTGGAACCGCTCCCGACTGCAGCACAGGTCAAGGAAGCCCTTGAACTCAAGTTGTCCGCGAGTTCGTCAGCCGGGGAAAAAATAGATTCCATAACCTTTTCCGGCAACGGAGAGCCGACGCTCAACCCCGATTTTGCTGAAATTATAGACATAACCATTGCTTTGAGGGATAAATATATGCCTACGGCCAAGGTCTCTGTCTTGTCCAATGCCACCAGATGCGCCATTCCGGAAATTTGCTCTGCCCTCAAGAAGGTGGACAATCCCATTCTGAAACTCGATGCGCCCACTCCGGCCCTTGCTGCACTTGTCAACAAACCTGTAGGCAAATATGACCCCGCATTCATTGTCAAGTCGCTCGAACGCTTCGAGGGGGATTTCATACTGCAGACAATGTTCCTGCGTTCAGACAATTTCGACAGCGCATCACAGCAGGTGCTCGGGCCCTGGAAGGACATAGTGAGGCATTTGAGGCCCCGTCAGGTTATGGTCTATTCTCTGGACAGGGAGACTCCGCAGAAGGGGCTCGTAAAATATGACAGGGAAATATTGCAAAATCTGGTGAAAGACTTGACAGACGAAGGGATAAACATTACATTTGCTTAGTAATCTGGCCTCGAAAATCTAATTCAAATCTGAGGCAACTTATTGTTTTCATATTACTTGAATCACAAAAACATCCTATATGATTGACTATCTTTCCAAATATGGCTATACGCCGAAAGCTGAGGAAATTGATGCCAAACTTGCCAAAATTTCCCAGAACGTAAACAATTTCATGACCGAAGACGTGCTCAAGAAATGCTTCTCAATGCTCGACTTGACCACGCTGAAATCTGACGACACTCCAAGTTCCGTGAGCGCTTTCGTTGAAAAAGTGAACTCGTTTGCGGAGGATTATCCGGATTGGCCGCTGCCTGCATCCGTCTGCGTCTATTCCAACTTCGCTTCGGTGGTGGACAAAGTGCGCCGCAAAGATTTCCACATAACCGTGGTATCTGCCTGCTTCCCGACTTCCCAGTCCTTTCTGGAGGTGAAACTCCTGGAGTGCGAAAAGGCTGTTGAGGCAGGTGCGGATGAAGTGGATATAGTTCTGGCTCTCAATGCTTTCCTTGATTCGGATTTCGAAAAGGCTTACGATGAAATCGCTGCTGTGAGGAAATGTATAGATGACGCTGCTGCAAAACAGGGCAGACAGGTGCATCTGAAGGTGATACTTGAGACAGGGCTGCTTCAGAATCCGGAAAATATTGCAAGGGCATCTTTCCTCGCAATGGAAGCGGGTGCAGACTTCATAAAGACATCCACAGGCAAGGTTTCCGTCAATGCCACTCCGGCTGCCGCTTTTGTGATGTGCCAGTGCATTGCTGCCTATTATGCCAAGACAGGCAAGAAGATAGGCTTCAAGCCGGCAGGTGGCATTTC
Organism: Rikenellaceae bacterium; assembly: GCA_022771245.1. Lineage (GTDB taxonomy): Bacteria > Bacteroidota > Bacteroidia > Bacteroidales > UBA932 > Cryptobacteroides. Next base: position 2,245 of record JALFCH010000060.1, read on the forward strand.
CACAGCCGAAGATGCCGTTTGCTACTATCTCATTGTTTCCAACGTACTTGGGGAGGAGTGGCTAAATCGGGACCTCTTCCGTTTCGGAGTGAGCCGGGTGGCCAACAGCATATTGTCTGCGGCTGAACAGAAGACCATAAAATACTTCTGAGACTAGCATAGCCGTTGATTCAACCTTTATCTTTCAATTGGTTGATACGGCACCATATAGACATCCTTGGGAGGCTTGAAACAGACCAAATTGCGCATTCGGGCCCCCGGTATGGCAGTTAAGAAATGCCCTGCACTATTGTGTGGGGCATTTCTTTTCAAATAAACGCTGAAAGTTTCATTCAGCGGATAATGGCTTTTAGTTTTGCACTGTAATTAAAAACTGAAAGCTATGAAACGCATTTTTTTCACATTCGGGACAGTCCTTTTGGCTCTATCCTGCGAACATGTTGACATTGATTCAACTCCCGGACAGTACGGCGTTGTCGTGACCCACGATGAAATCATCCTTGGAAGACAACTCGAAGACCCGTTCAAGACGGAAAATATGAGCAAAGCGCTCCAGGCACTTTACCCGACCAGGGCTGAGAGACTGCCTTTGGAAAACACGGATTTATATGTGCGTTTTCTGCCGCGCAATGAAAAGGAATTCGACATTCTGAAAAGTCTGGGTATTGACCTTTTGGATCATCCGGTTGATTATGAGATTCTTAAGGAAGGTGACTGGTACCACGATCCGGCCATTGAAAATCAGGATATAACCTGGCAGTATGCAGTGGTCCCTAAGGATTTTGACTTCCCCGAGAGCATTGAATACCAGATTCTGCACGGATGCTACCTTGCCTCAAATGATGAACAGACCAAAGCTGATGGCCTGGATTGGGATGCAATAGAAAGAAAAGCTTTTGAACTCACCGGCAATGCAGAAATGCTCCAGGATGCCACCAAAGCCTCTTCAAAGGCTGCTCCCCAAGGCCGTATCACCATTTGCGATCCTGGCTATGCAGGAGGGAAACCCATTGGGGTCTCGGGCGTGACGGTGTCCTGCAATGCTTTTGTCAAGTTTGCCAAGGCATATACAGACCGTGACGGATATTACAGTATGGACAAAAAGTTTTCCTCGAATCCCCGCTATAGACTCGTATTCAAAAATGAAAAGGATTTCTGCATCGGGTTCAATTTCATACTTGTACCTGCTTCCGTTTCCACTTTGGGCAAAATGGGCCCGGAAGGTGTCAGTCTGGAAGTAACCGGGGATTCCGAGGAAAAGTTATACAGGCGCTGCGTGGTGAATAATGCCACTTATGACTATATTCTACGCTGCAACGACAAGGATATGGGTGTTACGCCTCCTCCGGGAGATTTGCGGATATGGATACTCCCGTTTATGGAAGAGAGCAGTTGTGCAATGTTGCATCACGGAGCCTTCGTGTCGGAACCCCTCGTGGCAGCTGCACTGGGTCATTACGCATTCCTTGCCAAACTCTTTTCTCCTGACATTACCGTGGGTGTTTCAGACAACGGCAGCTATTCTGAGATTTATGCCGAGACGGTACACGAACTTGCACACTCTTCCCATTATTCCGTGGTGGGCAATGATTTCTGGAATCCATACATAAAATACATACTTACCGCATTCACTTCTTCCGGAGACGCCTATGGAACCGGTGCAGAAGAAGGCTACGGCTATTGTGAAGTGGGGGAAATGTGGGCTTACTACCTTTCCAGCATACTCTACAAGGAGAGATATGGCGGAACCCTCAGGGATTTCGGAGCGGACAACTGGTTCAAGCCGCAGATACTCAGATATATGGATCAGAGAGGAGTGGGGAGGGATGTCATTTTCAAGGCATTGTCCCAAAAGGAAGTCGTGGACATAGTCTCCCTGCGCAGCACCTTGATCAGACTTGCTCCTGCAAAAAAGACTATGATAGAACAAGCTTTCGCCCTTTATGGAAAATAGACTCAAATTGATACTTGTCCTGCTGCTGTTCCTTGCTTTCGGGCGAATGGTGAAAGCACAGAGATTTACGCTCTCGACCAATATCCTTGAATATGCCAACCTCGGTACTCTCAATCTGGATGCATCTTTCGGTGTGGCTCAGAAATGGTCGGTGGTGGCTGGAGTGAGATACAATCCCTTTTCTTTCGAATCTTCCCGGAACGGACGTTTCTACAACCGTCAGCATTCCTGGTCTGCAGGGGCGAAATACTGGCTTTGGCACGTCAATTCGGGATGGTGGTTCGGCAGCAGAATACGGTATCAGGAGTACAGCAGCGGAGGCCTGTTCAGGAAAACGGCTGAGGAAGGAGACCGCTACGGGATGGGATTTTACGCCGGTTATTCCTATATGCTGCATCCGCATCTTAACCTGGAATTCGGAGCGGGACTGTGGACGGGAGGAGCTTTATATAAGGTGTTCTCCTGCCCCACCTGCGGGCTGACTCTGGAAGAGGGGAGCAAGATGTTCGTACTGCCTGACGACCTTATGATTTCATTGGTGTATGTTTTCTGAAGCCAGACATAGAATGAGCCGGGTCCTTACCATTGGGCTGGTGTCTGTTGGAGTCGCCTCCTGCTCCATTTCCGGGAAGATCAGGGAGCTTATAGGCAGCGGGGTCAAGGCCGACATAGCCATACCTGGCAATGTTCCGGAGGAAAACGAACCGGAAACAGTGCAGAGCAGCGTGCGTGAACACGTGGAGGGAGAGCCGATAATAATGAATGCCGAGCTGGATGAGGACACGGGAGAAATGGTCGCGGTGGACGTGATTGATGAAGCCAAAGTTGTGGCAAGGTTCAACAATGTCAGCGAAAGGCTCGGACAGGTTTCAATCAGTTTCGACATCGTGGTGCCGGCTTCCCTCCTTTCTTCCGATTTGCAGTTGAGTTTTTCTCCGGTTATGCACATAGGCTCCGAAGACAGGCATTTGGAAATGCTTCATCTTACGGGAGCCGGATACAGGGGGCAACAACTCAAGGGCTATCAGCGGTACCGGGAGTTCCTGGCCTCGATTGTGACCGATACCACCGACCTGATTATGATGAATCAGCTGGAGCTGTTTATCAGGAGATATTATCCGGAAACCTTCGCAATGAAACGAGATTCGTCCGTAATCCCCGAGCCAACTGCTGTAAATCTCTTTGGAGTGACTCAGAAACAGGCACTTACACATTATTCAATGACCTTGAAACGCAGGGTGAATGACTGGAAATTGAAGAACAGGGACAAGATGTACAGGAAATATGTCAAAGACCCGATGTCGGATGAGAACGTGCGTCTGGATACAATCATCGATTCCGGAAGAGGGGACCTGATTTACCGCTATGTCCAATCTTTCCGTACAATTCCGGGACTTAAAAAAGTGACCGTGGGAATGAATGGTTCAGTACGGCGTTTCGGAGAGAAAATCTGCGATTTACCGGCTCCGGATTCTCTCACCTATTACATCAGTTCGTTGTCCACCCTTGCCGATCAGTCAGTCAAATACAAGACTATAGTAACGGAAAGGGTGGTGAAGGACAAGACACTTGCGAGTATAGTCTTCAAGGCAGGACGGTCGGAAGTGGATACGACCCTGGAGAGCAATGCTGCCGAACTGGAAAGGATAAGGCAGTGCGTATTGTCCGTGATGGAGGACGGGGAGATGGTTCTGGATTCGCTCGTGGTCTCGGCAGGCTGTTCGCCGGAAGGCCCGATAGGTCTGAATAACCGCTTGTCTGCAGCTCGTTCCGCAGCCGTCAGAAACTGTCTCTCGAATATGTCGGAGAGTATTGCGGATTCACTTCTCCGGACTGCCCTGCTTTCCGAAAATTGGCAGGAGCTGGACAGGATTGTGGCTTCCGACACACTGCTTACGCCTTTGGACAGGCAGTTTTATGCAGATGCGTCAAAGGAAAAGAATCCGGACCGTCGGGAAATGCTTCTGCGTAAGATGAAGGGATACGGATATATGAAGTCGAAACTGTATCCGAGGCTGAGGACCGTCTCCTTCGATTTTTTCCTGCACCGTAAAGGAATGGTGAAAGATACCGTCCATACGACTGAAATCGACACAGCGTATATGACAGGAGTTGAGGCTCTCAGGCAGTTGGACTATGCAAAAGCTGTGGAGATATTGCGTCCATATCGGGATTATAATGCTGCACTTTCGTATGCCAGCGGAGGCTATGACCATTCCAGTTGGGCGATTTTGGAGGAATTGCCTGATGTCTCCGCCAATATCTGTTATCTCAAGGCGTTGGTGCTGACCAGATTGAATAGGCTGTCCGAGGCTGTGGATTATTACCGTAAGGCTCTGGAGATGGAACCGTCGCTCAGGTTCAGGGCCAACCTTGACCCGGAAATGAACCGTTTTGTAAAACAACCCTAATAACAATAAAATCAAAACATTATGAAAACAACAAAGATTCTTGCGGTTTCAGCCGCAGTTTGTGCCCTGCTTACGGGCTGTCTGAAAAATGAAATTCTTCCTCAGGAAGATGGAGAAAAATTCAACCTCAATGTGACTGTTTCAACGGGCGATGCCACCAAGGCTTCGGGTGTTGCTTCTGCGGAAGATGCTATCAAGACTGTTCAGGTTTTTGTGTTCTCTGCGTCAGGAATTCTCGAAACGGAAAAATATGCCAATTCAACGGAAAATCTGAATCTTGTATGTACCAAAGGCCAAAAACAAATCAAGGTTGTTGTCAACAATTCCCAAATATCGGGAATCAAGACCTTGACCGGTCTGGAATCTGTAACGAGTGCTTTGCTTGACAATACGGTGGATAATCTGGTGATGGCCAATTTGACACCTGTCCCTGTTGATGTGAACGGACCTGATGTCAGCGTTGAAGTTGAGGTGAAAAGGCTGGTGTCAAAGATAATCATCAAGAATATTCACAACAAGATAAGTCTTGCCCAATATCAAAACAGTGCCTTGAATATATCAAGCATATATTTGATAAATGTGGCAGGAAACTGTACGTTTGGAGAGAACAACTTTTATCCTTCCATATGGCACAACAAATCCGGAAGGGTTGATGCTCTGCCAAATATCTGTTATGAGTACATAGATGAGCTTCTGATATACAATCAGAGTTTGACAAATGAGTACTTCTTCTACGCATATCCCAATCCGCATAATGAGGATTCCAATGCTGCGGAATGGAGTCCGCGTCATACCAGGCTTGTTGTGGAGTGCAAGTTGGAAGGCAGGGTATATTATTATCCTATTACTCTCCCTGTACTGCAATCAAATACGGTTTACACTATTGAAAATCTGACGATTACCCGTCTCGGACTGAACAATCCGGATGTGACTGAGGTCTTCGGTTCCGCTTCATTCTCAGTGACTGTGGCAGAATGGTCTGAAACCACTTTGTCGGATGTGATTATCTAAGCCTGAACCGCTTCAGCTCGAAATATTTTGCCGGAGAGAAGGGGAATGCAGCTCAAGTTATAAGCAGATTCCGTCTGACTGCATTCCTTTTTCTCCGCAAGCATTCAGGATTTGTTATGAGAATGATAATACGATTGCTGTTGGCTATGTCGCTTGCCGTTTCCTGTTCCGTCAAGGAAGACAGGACAGCCTGCCCCTGCCTGCTGAGGCTTGAGTTCGGAGGTATGCCGCAGGCGGATCAGGGGAAGATATTGCTCTTGTCGGTGAACAGGGGCGGGGAGTGTATCATCAGGGACACTTTATCCCCTGCCAGGGAAGGGGGCTTTTATGAACTGGAGGTGCCGAAGGATGAACTCTATGTCAATCTGTGGTCTGAGGAAGCAATGGAATATGTGGACGACGGCAAATTGAAGATTCCTCTCGGGGACGAATGTCCGGCTGTCAGGATGTTTTCCTCAGCCATAGATACCCGTTATTGCGAATTCCGACAAATTGACGTGGACCTCTCCAAGAACTATTGCCTGCTGACGGTGTCGTTTGTCGGGGATTCAGGGGGATTGGGAAAATATCTTGCAGGTGTGGACGGACGGGTGGACGGCTATTCTCCGGATGGAAGCCCGAGTGAGGGGGAGTTTTTCCACTTCATTCAAAAACAGGGTAACGGGTCCGGCAATTTCACTCTTATGCTGCCCCGTCAGAGGGATGCTTCCCTGAAACTTGACATTTTTGGGGATGATGGCCTGCTCAAGAGTTTCTCTCTGGGAAATTATCTCCTTGAGAGCGGCTATGACTGGACTGCGAAGGACCTGAGGGATGCCACTGTGCTTGTGGATTTCGCAGGTACTCAGATAAGGGTTGAGGTGGGCGGCTGGGATCATTCCTATGATTTCGACATAGTGTTTTGATTCAGTAATCCTCATTACTTACTGAAACAGTTCCTTCAGTACTGCGATGGACCTGAGGTTGAGGGGGTATTCCAGATGGATTTCAATGTAGCTTATGAAAGACTCCACCAGAGATGAACGTACACTTCCGCTCATGGGCAGGAGCAAGGCCTGTCCGAAAGGGATCTGCAGCAGTTCCCTTGCGACTTTATGGTTTTCCGGTGCTATGAACGCTTCCAGATCCCTGAATTCGGGCCTGAATCCCAAAGTTGCCGACAGCTCCAGGGTGAACATCAGATGGAAATTGCTGAAATCACCCCGCAGGGCATTCAGCAGCAGTATCTTTTGTTCGCACCAGTCAAAAAGTCCGGGCTCGTTGGCCCCTTCCTTAATTGCTCTGAAAAGCAGTTCCGCGATGTACATCGAAATGCTGCTCTTATACAGGCTGTCCCTCAAACCGGGAAGGGGGACCGAGGTTGTCAGGCCGGATGCTGCCGGCAATCCGCCTTTCCCCTGGTTCACTGATGCCTCCAATATGTTCAGAGGGCTTATCAGGCTGGTCGTCCTGGACTTGTTCCCTGTTGCCGACTTGAGGAAAAAAGCGCACCGTCCATATTCTTTGCTCAAAGTATGAAGCACGAGGGAGCGCTCCCCGTATTTTGTGGCGTGGAGAAGAATGAATCTCGTGTTGGTGGAGCAGTCTTCCTTCATATCCTAACGGGAACGGAATGCTTTGAGTGCCTTGTATCTGTGGGAAATCAGGTTCTTGCAGGATTCCGGGATTTCCGCGAGCGTACGTCCCGACCAGGATTCAACTTCCTCCCTGCTGAGCCCGGAATTCATCAGTTCCTGCAGTTCGAAGTCGTCAGGAATGAACACAGGGTCGTAGCCGAATCCTCCGTCTCCGTGTCTTTCCTGTGCAATCCTGCCTTCCAGACAGCCTTCGCAGAATCCGGCTTTTCCGTCCGGACCGATTACTGTCACGCAGCAGACAAACCTTGCCTTGCGGTCCGCATCCTCCACTGCACCCGTTTCCCTGAGCCTGTGCAGCAGTTTGTCCATATTGTCCCGGAAATTCCTGTCCTCTCCGGCGTATCTGGCAGTGTAGAGACCGGGTTCTCCGTCCAGGGCATCGACTTCCAGACCTGAATCGTCGGCAAATACCGCATCTATGCCCCCGCAAGCCTGCCTGTCCAATCTGTCATATATGAACCTGGCCTTGATTTCCGAATTCTCCCTGAAACTTCCACCGCTTTCTTCCGCTTCTTCAAAAATCCCGAGGTCTGCGGGCAGAATTATTTCATAAGCTTCGCCAAGGATTTCGGCTGCTTCTTTCGCCTTGCCCTTGTTGGTCGTGGCAAATACAATTCTTTTCATACTGCTGACTTGATAATGCTGTTGCAAAGAGTCCATTATCCACTTTTTGCAATGTAAACTACAAAATTAACAAAAATTGTCGTTTGTTACTCGGAATTAGGAATCAGATTTGTATCTTTGTTTCCCCCGTTTCGGTTTAGCCGTCCGTTATTGAATGGACGGATGTTTAATTTGGTGATTATGAAGAAAATACAATCTATTATTGTCCTTGGCTTGGCTCTGATCCTGTCTGCATTTGTGTCGAATGGCCAAAGCCGAGGATTCAAACTGGGACAATGGACGGAAATTCAGAATTCAGTTTTGCGGCAGTTGAGCCTTTCCTATGTGGACAGCCTTGATGTCGACAGGATAATGCGTGCAGGCATAGACGCAATGCTCGCGCAACTTGACCCCTACACCATTTATGTTCCGGAAGAGGAAAACGAGGACTTCCGGATGATGCTGTCCAACACCTATGGCGGAATAGGGGCGGTCGTTCACAAGGAAAATGGAGGTTATGTGATTATAAATGAACCTTATGAGGATTCACCTGCAGCAAAGAACGGATTGCAGTGCGGGGATGAAATTCTCGAGATAGACGGAGCGGATCCGAGGCCCCTTGAAATCAGTGAAGCCACAGACAGAATGAAGGGTAAGCCCGGTACTAAGGTTCATTTCAAGATCAAGAAGGTACGTTCCGGGGACATCGTGGATGTGGACATTGTCAGGGAACGCATCCAAATTCCTTCGGTGGATTATGTGGGCATGCTGGATTCCGAGACGGGATATATCCGTCAGACCAAATTTACTGAGAATGTTTCCTCGGAAATCCGTAAGGCCTATCAGGAACTCAAGGCTCAGGGTATGACCCGCCTGATTCTCGACCTTCGGGGCAACGGAGGCGGGCTTATGGAGGAAGCTGTAAATATAGTAAGTCTTTTTGTTCCAAAGGGTTCTCTTGTCGTAACCTCAAAAGGTATAGCGGAACAGGCGAGAGAAATGAGGACGAGGACGGAACCGGTGGATATGGACATTCCTCTTTATGTGATGATAGACTCCAATTCCGCATCGGCATCCGAAATTGTTTCAGGCTCTCTTCAGGATATGGACAGGGCCACCATACTTGGGCAGCGCAGTTACGGGAAGGGGCTGGTTCAGTCCATACGCCCTGTAGCCTACAACGGACAGCTGAAGGTGACAACTGCGAAGTATTACACTCCTTCGGGACGTTGCGTTCAGGCCATAGACTACGCCCACCGCAACGAAGACGGCAGCGTAGGGCACATTCCCGATTCCTTGACCCACGAATTCAAGACTGCTTCGGGCCGGATAGTCAGGGATGGCGGCGGAATCACCCCGGATGTGGAGATAAAGGCTCCATCTTACAGCCGCATCGTATATGCCCTTGTGCTGTACGGAGTCATTGACAAATATGCAATCGAATTTGCCCGCAAGCACGCAAGCATACCAGCAGTGGAGGATTTTCACCTTTCCGATGAAGATTTCGAAGATTTTGTCTCATTTGCCAAAACTCGTGAATTCGACTACCGCAGCAGTGCCAAGGCTTCCTTTGACCAGATGAAAAGCGAAATGGCAAAGGATGGACTATCGGATGCGGTTAAGGAACAGCTGGACATCATCGAAAAGGCTCTTCTGATTGAGAAGGAGCAGTTCATACGGCTGAAAAAAGACGAAATAGTGCCTTTCATCGAAGAAGAAATAGCTGTACGGTATTATTTCCAAAAGGCTGGGGTGAAGGTGCGTCTGCGTTATGACACCGAGGTCAGCGATGTGTTGAAATATATCCACAATCAGCCTCAGGAATAAATCTCATTACAATGAACAGGCTGAAACTTAACCATTTGGCAGTCCTGACACTCTTCCTGTCAGCAGCTGTGGTGTTGCAAAATGCCTTTGGGGACATTCCTTTGGAATTTTTCTCATTCCCCGTCAGCCTGTCCTTGTTTCTGCTCTGGTCTGCCGGCTGCTTCTTGTGCTGGAGTTCCCGCCATTCCTGGATCCGGGGGTTGTTCCTGTCTTCTGAAGCCACTGTCTTCTCCCTTTCAGTCTGTGTTTTGGCCTGTCTTGTGACAGGGTTTTCTGCCAAGGGGTCATACACCAATACCTGGTGGTTCGCAGCTGATATCCTCTTGCTGCTTACCACTCTGTTTTTCGTGCTGCTGCGAGGCTGGAGGGATGCAGGAGGGCATATCAGATGGGGTTTTGTGCTCAATCACAAGGGTTTGATGATATTGGTGCTTTCCCTGTTCTTCGGGGCTGCAGATACTGAAGTCCTGCGTCTGTCCCTGAGTGAGGGCGAGGCCTCAAGAATTGCCCGTTCCGAGGATGGGGAGGTGCATAGCCTGCCTTTCGAGTTGCAGATGCAGCATTATTCAACGGAGTATTATGACAACGGTATGCCCCGGGCTCATAGTGCGGAAGTTCTGATTGATGGAGTGCTGCGGACCATAGAAGTCAATTCTCCTGTATGTTGCGGACCATTCTGCAATGTCTATCTCGTGTCTTCTTCAGAGGATTATTGTGTGCTTGAAGTGGTAAGAGAGCCTTGGAAATACCTGACTCTGCTGGGGATATTGATGATGATTTCAGGAGCCGTGATAATGTTCATAAAGGGACCGACAGCCGCAAATCTGAAAAGACAATGACCTGGACGCATTTCATATATTTTGCAGTATCTGCCATCCTGCTCTTTGCGGCGGGCTCAGCGGTGGCTTTTGCGCCTTTCAAGAAGAAATATGTCTTAGCCGTCTCGCTCTGCTGCCTGGGTCTGCTGGTGTTCGCTTCATTCATAGCCTCATTGTGGATTTCCCTCTCCCGCCCTCCTTTCAAGACCTTGGGAGAGACTCGCCTATGGTATTCCTTCTTCGTGATGATTGCCGGCATTTTCACATACGCCAAATGGAAATATGACTGGGTGCTGTCTTTCTCGACAGTACTGGCGGCAGTTTTCATCATCATCAATTGCGTCAGGCCACAAATTCACGACCAGACTTTGATGCCGGCTCTCCAGAGCGCCTGGTTCATACCTCACGTGAGCGTGTATATGTTTTCCTATGCAATGTTGGGCGCTGCCTCCCTGCTTGCTGTCTTGGCTATGTTCCGTCCTCAGGAGAAGTTGCTGCAGGATGCCGACACTCTGATATACATAGGCCTGGCCTTTCTGACTTTCGGGATGCTTACGGGTGCAATATGGGCCAAGCAGGCTTGGGGACATTACTGGAATTGGGACCCGAAGGAGACCTGGGCTGCCCTGACCTGGCTGCTTTACGCGCTTTACATTCATTTGAGATTATTTGTCAAGCCATTGGACGATAAGAAGATACGCCTGCTGGGAGCCTTGATGATCATCGCCTTTGCCTGTCTGCAGATGTGTTGGTGGGGAATCAATTTTCTGCCTTCTGCCCAGGACAGCGTACACGTTTATGCAAAATAACAACCAAATATTCAATTTATATGAAACGCTATTTGAAATGGTTCATCTTCGCGGTTATCCTTGGTGCGGCAATCTGTGCCATCACTTACCGTGCAGTGAACAAAGTCCCTTCGGAGAATCTGCCCGAAGCGAAAAGAGTGCTTGCAATCTTCGAGCAAGGCGGTTGCGCTGATTGCCACAGCACGCAGCCCAATCTGCCTTTCTATGCGAACTGGCCTGTAGCCGGCAAGATGGTTATGGTGGATATTGAGAAAGGCTACCACGCCTTTGACATCGAGCCTGCCCTCAATGCCATCAGGAATGGTGAGCCCATTCATCCTGTGGATTTGGGCAAGATTGAGATGGCTGTATTGAATGGTACGATGCCGCTTGCAAAGTACTATCTCGTGCACTGGGGCAGTTCCATCACTGACGAAAAGAAAGCTATCGCATTGTCCTGGCTCAAGGACCAGTGGCCTCTGGCTTTCGGCGATGACCCGGAGGCGGTTTATGCCACACAGCCTGTGCGCCCTATCGGTACCTTCACGACAGATGCAGAGAAGGTTGCGCTCGGAAAGGACCTTTTCCACGATGGACGTCTTTCCGCAGACAACAGCATTTCCTGCTCAAGCTGCCACGGATTGGACACCGGAGGAGTGGACAACGAGCAGTTTTCCGACGGTGTGGGCGGTCAGCTCGGAGGTGTGAATGCCCCTACGGTTTACAATGCCGTTTACAATTTCGTGCAGTTCTGGGACGGACGTGCTGCTGATCTCGCCGCACAGGCTGCAGGCCCGCCTCTCAATCCTGTGGAAATGGCTTTCGAGTCCTTCGACGAGATTGTTGCGAAACTTGCCGCCGACAAGGAAATGGTGAAGAGATTCAAGGCTATCTATCCGGACAAGGGTATTACCCAGGAGACCATCACCGATGCGATTGCCGAGTTTGAAAAGACTCTTACCACTCCGAATTCAGCCTTCGACAAATACCTCAAAGGGGATGCATCTGCAATTTCTGCCGAAGCCAAGAACGGATACGACCTTTTCTGCCAGAACGGTTGTGCGGCCTGCCATTGCGGAGCCAATCTCGGAGGCCTGTCCTATGAATATATGGGTCTGTATGCGGATTATTTCGCAGACCGAGGCACCGAGCTCACCATTGAAGACAACGGCCGTTTCAAGGAGACAGCCAACGAAAGGGACCGTCACCGTTTCAAGACTCCAGGCCTGAGGAATGTTGCCCTCACCTGGCCATACTATCACGACGGTACCCGCCTCACACTCGAGGCTGCCGTCAGCGATATGGCAAAATACGAGCTCGGCAAATCCTTCAGCGATTCCGAGGTTTCAGATGTGGTGGCTTTCCTGAACACTCTCACCGGAGAATTCGAAGGCAATCTTCTGACCAACACCAACGTCCCTGACGAAGATTAGGCGTTTTTATTCCCAGACATAAATCCTGTCACCCCGGCGGAGTTTTCTGACCGGGGTTTTGCTTTCTGACGGGCCTTCTGATGAACCGTCGGATGTTTTCTCTAATGGGGTTATGTCGTCTTTCAGACGGTCGGTGTCGAGGGAAAAGTCAATCGGGACGGAACAATATGTACCCTTGGAGGCTTCGGCGGCGGGTTTCAGATCCACACGGAGTTCGGAGACCACGGTTTCAACCACTCCGGTGGTGGCTCCTATTGCAAGGATACGGTCGCCCTTGTGGAGTGTTGCCGATTCAATCAGGATTTCCGCAACGCCGATTTTGTCGAACCAGTTCGTGACCTTGCCGGAATAGACTTTTTTGCGGGTGGAGCGGCTGCCGTAGATTTCGCTCCATTCTCCAAGTCTCGCCCCCTGGTAATAGCCGTCCCAGAAGCCCCGGTTGAAGACTTCGGAAAGTTCAGTCTTCAGGGCAGATGCAAGAGCCTGACTGTAAGTCCCTTCGCATACTGCATCGGCGGCGCGGCGGTAACAGGAAGCCACCTTCTTTACATATTCCGCACTGCGGGCCCGGCCCTCGATTTTGAAGACCGTCACTCCGCTGTCTATGATTTTGTCCATAAACTCAATAGTGCAGAGGTCTTTGGGCGACATAATGTATTTGTTGTCCACGAGCAGCTGATTGCCCGTTTCCAGGTCCGTGACCTCATAACCCCGGCGGCAGATCTGGTAGCAGGACCCACGGTTGGCGGAAGCCCCGTACTCGTGCAGGCTCAGGTAGCATTTGCCGGAAATCGCCATACACAGCGCTCCGTGGGCAAACATCTCGATTTCCACCGGACGGCCGGACGGCCCGCAGATACCTTCCCGTACAATGGTCTGGTGTATTTCCTTCACCTGATGCAGGTTGAGTTCCCGCGCCAGCACCACCACATCTGCAAATTGCGCGTAAAACCTCAGCGCTTCGACATTCGAAATGCTCAACTGGGTGGAAATATGCACTTCCAGACCTATGCTGCGGGCATAGACTATGGCAGCCATATCGGATGCGATGACTGCCGAAATGCCTGCCGCCTTGGCTGCATCAAGAGTTTCCCTCATAGGTTGCAGGTCTTCCTGATACAGGACTATGTTGAGGGTAAGATAGGACTTTACGCCATTCTCACGGCAAATCCGGCAGACTTGGGAGAGGTCCTCAGCAGAGAAATTGTTTGCTGAATGGGACCTCATATTCAGATTGCCCACTCCGAAATAGACGGAATCCGCTCCGCCCTGTATGGCAGCGTGCAGACATTCGAAATTGCCCGCCGGTGCCATTATTTCCAACATATCCCTTTTCATCAGCATTCTATTTTGCCCTTCCCAAGAGCGATTTGGCATAATGTTCAAGTTTAGAGTGTCCTTCGGCATCAATATTCAGGGCTGCGGCATATTCCAGAGCCTCATTGTGCAGCCTGATGATTTCGGCCTTTGCCGCTTCCCCTACGCCCGCTTCCATATATATATTCCTGACTGTCTCAATCTTAAGACGCTGAGCCTCTTCGGTGTCAATGGACATAAGCAATGCGGCATCCAGTCTTTCGCGCAAAGCCGGATCCGCGTAGGCCCTGGTCAGCAGCCAACTCTTTTTGTTGTTGACTATGTCTCCGCCTATTGCTTTGCCGAAAACGCTCTGGTCTCCGAAAGTGTCGAGGTAATCGTCAGCAACCTGGAATGCCAGTCCCAGTGAATATCCATAGCGGTAGAGCAAATCGGCATCCGATGCGGAAGCCCCCGCCACAAGAGCGCCCATTTTCGCCGCACAGGCAATCAGAACCGCTGTTTTCAGACCTATCATCATCATATATTCGTCCATCTCCACTGAATCCCTCTCCTCAAATTCCATATCGTACTGCTGACCGTCGCAAACCTGTGCGGCCGTGTCCGAAAACAATTTCAGCACCTTTGGAAGAGCCTCGGCAGGGCATCCGGAAAGCAGCCGGTAACTCTCTATGCACATCGAGTCTCCGGACAGTATGGCCTGGTTCTCTCCCCACTTCTTCCAGACTGTCGGGACACCTCGCCTTACCGGAGCATTGTCCATTATGTCGTCGTGGATGAGGGTGAAACTGTGGAAGACCTCGAGGGCTGCAGCAGGACGCAGTATATCTTCGGTGAGACTGTCCTTGAAAAGGGAATAAGCAAGGATGCACAGACGAGGACGAATCCTTTTTCCGCCTATTTCAATCATATATCTCAGCGGGTCATACAGGCCTGCAGGGGTTGCCGTAAATGTCAATTCGCCGAAAAGTTTCTCGATGGCGAGGTCGATCTGCTGTTCTGAAATCATAGTCCTTAGTCTTTGGAAACGCAAAGGTAATGAATTATTCGGCTGGCCAGCCAAGTTTTTACTATATTTGCCCCTGCAATTTTTCAAGACGATGCCATGGAAGGAACAGCAACGGTAGTAAAACATACGGGCAGCCATTATCTGCTTGCCTCGCTTCCCGAATGGGAACTCTTCCCGGCAGTGCTCAGGGGCAATCTGCGGCTTGCGGGAAGCACTGCCACCAATCCTGTGGCGGTGGGGGACAGGGTGGAATATTACGCCGAGTCTGAAATCACTCCCGAGCATCCGGCTGTCATAAGACGCATTTTCCCCCGAAGCAATTATATCATCCGCAAATCAGTCAATCTCAGCCGTCAGGCCCATATCATCGCGGCCAATCTGGACAGGGCCTATCTTATCGTCACCCTCGCATTTCCGGAAGTGAAGATGCAGTTTCTGGACCGTCTGCTGGTCACCTGCGAACTTTATGGGGTGAAACCGGTAATAGTCCTGAACAAATGCGACATTCTGGACGAGTTTGCCGAAGATTTCGCAGACTTGAGGGAGCGTTTCCACCAGATATACGAAGGGGCAGGATATGAGATAATTGAAGTTTCGGCGACAGCTGGTTCCGGCATCGGGGAACTGCTGCGTTCCTGCACTGCTCCCACGGAAGAAGGGACTCCTCCGGTCATATTGTTTTCCGGGGTATCCGGAGTGGGCAAGTCTTCGCTCATCAAGGCTTTGGACCCGGATCTCAACCCCCGCACGGCAGAAATATCCAATGCCCATCTGCAGGGGCGCCACACCACCACTTTCTATGAAATGTATCCGCTCAGGGGCGGAGAGGCCTTTGTCATAGACACTCCAGGCATCAGGGGTTTCGGTCTGGTGGACGTGGAAGCTGACGAAATAGCCCGCTACTTCCCGGAGATGCTCAGGCTTTCCCAGGACTGCCGCTTCACTCCCTGCACCCACGTTCACGAGCCCGGTTGCGCTGTGAAAGAGGCTGTGGAACAAGGGATTATGAGCCAGGAAAGATACAATTCCTATCTCGGGATGCTGGATGAATACAAAAAATACAGATAGGAGCGCCTTCGGAAAGGTCAGCCCCACAAACAATCGGATATGAATCATATAGAAATTGAACGCAAATTCCTTGTTAAGTCCACGGAATTCAAGGCCCAAGCCACCGGATGCAGTCATTTCGTGCAGGGATACATCACTTCGCCTCCCGCAAAGACAGTCAGGGTGCGTATTGCCGACGACAAGGCCTACCTCACAATCAAGGGCTCGGGTTCCGCAAGCGGAATGTCCAGGTTTGAGTGGGAAATGGAAATCCCGGGCAGGGATGCGCTTGCCCTTTTGGGAATATGCGAGGGCGGGGTCATCGAAAAGGACCGCTATTACGTGCCTTTCGCCGGGCACACCTTCGAGGTTGACGAATTCTTCGGAGACAACGAAGGGCTGGTGATGGCGGAGGTGGAACTGTCCTCGGAAGACGAGGCATTCGAAAAGCCGGAATGGCTGGGGCAAGAGGTTACGGGAGATTCCAGATATTACAATTCATCCCTCAGAAAACATCCTTACATCCAGTGGAAAAGGTAATTCATCCTGCTTTCCTGCCGGGGCGTGTGGATATTATCCGGAATATTTTTAAGTTTGTATGCCAAGTCTGTGTCTGCGGTAAGCTGACCGCAGGCAGATGAATCTGATTTTTAGCGTTTCTCCCAAAGACTATGGGAATATATAATTTTTTTAGGATAAGCAAGTCTTCGCCGGTCAAGGTGGATGCCGACAAAGAGGATGGAGTCTATCGCAGGCTTCGTCAGACCACGTTCTGGGGAGCAACTGTCGGATACAGCATCTATTACGTCTGCCGTATGAGCCTCGGGGTGGTTAAACAGCCTATGATTGATGCAGGGGTGCTTACCGCAGGGGAGTTGGGACTCATAGGCTCGGCTCTGCTGCTGATTTACGCCTTCGGCAAATTTCTGAACGGTTTCATCGCCGACTATTGCAATATACGCAGGTTTATGGGTTTCGGCCTTCTGGCATCTTCCCTGGTGAATCTGCTCATAGCTCTTGCCGGTCTGCTCTGCGCAAAAGCCGGTCTGCCTCATTCGGCCCTCTTTGTCATAGCCCTGATTCTGTGGGGCTTGAACGGATGGTTCCAGTCTATGGGCCCGGCTCCCGGAGTCATCAACCTCTCCAGATGGTTCCCCACCTCCTCCAGAGGCACCTGGTACAGCATTTTCTCCACAAGTCCATATCTCGGGGAGTTCATATCCTTCATAGTCACCGCCGCAGTGGTGGCCCGCTGGGGCTGGGAATGGGGCTTCCTCGTGGCCGGAGTCATAGGTTTTGCCGGGTCGCTGCTGATATTTTACACAGTAAAGGA
>JALFCH010000097.1 GCA_022771245.1 Rikenellaceae bacterium
CGATAATCCCGGTGGCGATAATACCGGAGGGGACAATTCCGGGGACAATACAGGCGACAATACAGGCGGCAATACAGGTGACAATACAGGTGACAATTCTGGGGGTAATTCCGGTGGCAATCCGGAACCAGACCCGGAAGATCCTCCTGGACCGGTGATGCCTCCTGAGGGAGTGGGCATAACCATAAGCGACCCGTATTTCCGCAGCTATCTGCTGAGTCTCTGCGATGCAGATTCCAACGGCAAAATCGTCGCCGATGAAGCAGATGCCGTAAGTTCAATTACTGTCTGCACCGACAATGTCTCGACTTTGGACGGTATCCAATATTTCCGGAACCTCAAAAATCTGGATTGCTGCGGGTCTGTTTGGAATGGAAAATTGAGCAGCCTTGCACTCGGCAGCAATGTCTCCTTGGAAACGGTGAAATGCAATTACAATCATATTGTCGCCATTTCCCTCCCGTCATCCCTGAGCGAACTTGAATGTCGCTTCAACAAGTTTGCATCCATTGGGCTCTCAGCTGCGCCGCATCTGAAAAAACTGGACTGCTACGGCAATGACCTAGGTGAACTCGATCTCTCTGCCCTCTCCGAACTGGAGTATCTGGTGGCAGGAATGAATTCATTCAAGACCATAGATGTGTCCAACAACCTGAAACTCAAATATCTGGACCTCTATGACTCTCCGGAATTGGAAATCGTCTATGTGGCCCGTGGCCAGAGAATAGCCGAATTTTATGTCGAAAACAATGTGCAAATAAAATATAAAGAATAATATGTCATCCCAATTCCAAATACCCGAATTGAATTATATGCTCCATCTTGTGGAGAAACACTATGGGCGCAAACTGGCGACAACAACCGATTTCGAGTCCCTTTCCGTTCTGATAGAAAAAGAAACCGGGGAGTTGCTCTCATCGTCCACACTCAAGCGTCTCTATGGTTATGTGTCTTTGAACCCGGTGCCACGCAAAAGCACGCTTGACATTCTTGCACGCTATATAGGCAAAAGGAATTACGACAATTTCTGCAACGACCTGCGTAATGACCAGAGTTTCAGTTCCAGCTTCTTCAGCAGCGTGACTGTCTATTCCAATGACCTCAAACCGGGGGACGGTCTCAGAATAGGCTGGGCTCCGGACCGGGTGGTGCAACTGAACTATCTTGGGGATGGGGAGTTTGAGGTGGAGTCTTCTGTCAATGCAAGCCTAATTAAAGGGGACAGGTTCAGGCAGGTTTCATTTATGCTCGGTTATCCTCTCTATGTTTCCCGTATTCTGAGGGAGGGGGAGTACACCCAGGCCTATGTGGCAGGGAGGAACGGCGGACTGAATCTTCTGGAAGTGGTGGAGAAGTAATCTGCTTCAGGAGTTTACGGATTGAGTCCCGACTCTTCCACAAGATCGGTGGCCTGACGGAAAATCTCGTCTATAGCCTCGCTGTCCACATACTCTTCTTCTGCCTGCGGGCGGGTCAGAAACCATATTCCGGCTATGATGGCTGCGGTGGCAACAATTGCTGCAATGGCTCCCAAACCATAGTTAGAGGGGCTGAAAAGCGCATCTTCGAGCCGGTCTATGTCGGAATAGCGTTTGTCCGGGTCCTTTTTCATACATTTGCGTGCCACTTTGCGGAAATGGCGGCTGCCGGACATCTCTGAGAGAAGGACCCCTATGGAGAAAATGTCACTGCGGAAGTCTGCCCTTCTACATTCGATTTGCTCGGGAGAGGCGTAACGGGCGGTGCCGGCGTTGCCCTTTAGTATGAAATGGGAATCGGAATCTGCCACGGAAAAATCTATCAGTTTAACATTCTGCCCATTTCGGGTGATCAGGATGTTGCTCGGCTTCAAATCCCTGTGCATTACCTGTTTCAGGTGCATAAAACGCACTGCATCAAGTATTTGTCTGGCCAGTTTGTCCCGCAATACGCTGTCTTTGCGGCAATCCGGAAGCACTTCTTCCAATGAGAATCCATCCACCCATTCCATCTCAATGCACAGGCCCAGTGCCGGATGTTCGTCAAGACCGTAATACTCCCTGATGTTGGGGTGGTTGAGGCTATGTCCTATTTCATATTCCTTCCTGAGCATTTCCGCATAGAGTGGATTGTCCCGGAAGACTGCCCTGACGCATTTGAGCACCACGATCCGGCGTTGCCGTGAACATTTGTACAGGGCAAAAGGACCATCCTGATGGCCGATTTCCAGCAGGTTTTCCTCTGCCAACTCCTCTGTCAACATCCCGTCTGAGCCAAAAAATCCTGAATTGCGCCTGTCCGTCATAATTAGTAATCCTCAAAAAATAACCTACATCATCTTTGAAAGTGTGAATTGTCTGATGTGAACCGGAAATGGATTGTCAAAAGTACGAATTATTGTTAAATTTGCCGCCCATATCTATGAAAAAGTCGTTGATTGTCATATTCCTTTGCCTTTTTATGCTGCCTGTCTATGGCGGCAATATGTCAGTTGACAAGGATTGGAATCGGATTCTGGACAAATATGAGAGCCTTTGCGAGTCCTGCATACAGCTGAAGTTGAAGGCGGAGGCAGGGGAAAAGATTTCAAGGTCGGCCTTTGGAAAATTGTTTTCGTCTCTGGCTGAGTTGAGAACCGAACTCAAGGAAGGTTCAGGGTCTATGTCAGAGCAGCAGCGGGAGAGGTTCGCAAGCATAAGAGCAAGGTATTCAGCGGTTTTCGGAGGCACTCAGGCTGTGGCGCAGGAGCAGCACGAGGATACTCCCGGAGTTCCTGAACGAAGCGGGTCTGCACATCCCCTCACCAAGCCGGTCGTCCGGAATGACAAGCCTATTGCTACCTCCTCGCAAGACAACACCTCCTCGCAAGACAGCGGCCGTCAGCGTCCTGCACCATTGCCCCGTCTGTATTCGCCCGAAGCAGACCTCCAATTTCAATACATCGGTACACTTGCAGAATGTTCTTACCATTGTGATGTTCCCCGCGATGCCGTGCCCCGCCGCGTATATGGTTCCGTCTCTTTCGTTATGGCTGTATGGCCGGTCTTGTCCTATGGAGGCTCGCTCTCATTGTTCGACAAAGACACTTACTGGGGTGGGTATGTACGCTTTCACAGCAATTTCAA
>JALFCH010000106.1 GCA_022771245.1 Rikenellaceae bacterium
AAGGCTGTAATATCCCGCCTCTGTGATATTCCACATTTTGTTTCCATCGGCATTGAGGCTCACTCCGTTTTCTCCCTTTGAGGTGTCCGGATAATATACTTCGCCATGTTCGCGATCCTCGGATGTATTTTCACCATAAATTCTCAGGTTGCCGGTTTTAAGATAGCCGCTCCAGCTTGCGATTCCATTGGCAGCATCCATCTCGAAGGTTTCGAAAGTCCAGGAAAGCGGGTCTCCTGCAAGCCAGAACCTTTTTCCCTTGTCCTGAAGCACCTGTAATTTCATCGTATTGGTATCAAGGATGATTGTGTAATACTTTTCGGAATAGTTCTTACCACCATACTGCTGAATCTTCAAAGCTTTAGGTTTATTGGAATACACAAGGTCAAATGAAGGGTCTTCTGAAGAAACCCAGGCGTTGGAATCCCCATTATATGCATTGTAATAGAAACCGCTGTCTCCGGCCTTGAAATTAATCGTATAGTCCTGTCCTCCGAGCCATACGTGCTCAATCTTGTAAACACCGGATCCGGGTTCAGTCTCATTCATAGGCAAGTCCCCGGATGCTTTAGGATGTGTAGAAGACATTATCGGCGCCTGACGCTCAACTTTGGTTGCATAAGCCAGGTCAATATTAACCGGATAGATATTGCCATTCTCCCAGTTTTTGGCAGCCTTTGATGCAAAACTATAGACTGAACCGTCAGTCACAATTGTATATGTCACAGTGCCTGATTCATTAGCATCAATCTTCGCAGGCAGAACGGCAGCATAGACAGCTTTTGCAGTTTCCTTGGTTGCAACCACGATTTCAGGATTATTGACCACCACCGTTACAGACTCACCTTCGCCAGTGCTTGATTGATGTTTTCCGTCATAGGCAACAGTCATACTGCCGCTCAATTTCGCACCTGCAGGAGTAACAGTAATGCTCTTGATTTTCTCCCCGGTCGGCTTTGAGCTGTCATAGACATTGAACTGGAGCAGAGCCCCTGCAAGTTTGAAAATTGCTTCGTAGGAGGTTGTCTCTGAAGAAACCGCTATATCAGCCAAATCACTTTCTCCGGACTTGACTCCGCCCACAAGATAGGCACTGCTTCCGGACAATCCGAGTATGTCCTGAGTCTGACTGGCAGGCACGTTGAACACCACTCCTTCCGCAGAAGCTGATGCAGGCTCAGGGGAAACGATTCTGTAAGTCCCGTTTTCTACTGATTCGAAAGCGAACCAGGCCTTGCTTCCATCTTCTGCGATATTGGATGCCTCAAGCTCAGATGAAACATATGAGTAACTGGTCATTGAAATGAGTGAAGCCTTTTCACCGGCTTTCCAAACAGGACCTGTACCATCCTGAAAGTTCACCTTGGTCAAAGGCATAGTTTCAGCAGCAATCTTAATGCTGTTGGTATGTTCAATTGCAAGTTTTTCCTTCTGGCAGGAAACGGCAGCCACCGCCATAGCGGCAGCAAATATCAAAGTCTTTTTCATACTGCACGCAAGGTTAAAGGTTTGATGGTTTTGTGAATTCGTCGTCGGAGGCTTCGATTCCATAATAGACTTGATCTGTGGAGGAATCGAAGGACGTAGCAAAGCCGCACTCAACAATTATTCCCCCCCCCACTGAAAAGATTTCAGGTGTTTTGTAGTTCATAATTACGTTATTTTAAGTTAGTAAATGGTTTTTCTGTTTACAATTATGTCGTTATCCGAAGTTGAGAAGTCCACAGGCGCAACGAAGGCGATACTCTCAAGCACACTGTCAAGGCCTTCCTTCAAGTCCAGTTTTCCGCTTATGTATATGTCATCCAAAGGCTCCCGGCAGACAAAGTCCCTGTCGAAATATTTGGATAGTTTCTCAATCACTTCTGAGATATTCAGGTCTTCGCATATAATCTTGTGTGATGTCCAGCTTATAACCGATTCCACATCCACGGACTTGACCTCTTCGAGCCTGCCATTGAGGCAAGCCACCTGCTGGCTCGGAAGAAGGACACAAGTCTCTGATGATTCAGTTTCCACCTGAACCTTGCCTGACACCAGGGTGACCACTGACTCCTCACCAGAGGTGGCAAAATTGAATTGCGTTCCCAGGACGGCCACATTCATCTTGTCCGAGAGTGCTGTGAAAGGACGCTGCTCATCCCTTGCAACCTCGAAATAGGCCTCCCCTTCCAGATACACCATTCTGTCCGTGCCGGAAAATTTGGACGGAAAGGTGATACCGGAAAGAGAGTTGAGACATATCCTGGATCCGTCGGAGAGTTTCAAATTCACCATCTTGCCGCGCGGAACTTTAATCCTGTTGAAACCTTTGGCAGGCTTTGTCCCCAATTGCACGGAATTGATGGAAATGCTTCCGTCTGCCTCCACAGTCACATCTGCCTGCTTGGAAGCAACCGAATAATACTTCCCCTCAGCTGTCCTGAAAACTATTTTGTCGGAAGTGCTGACTCCCCAGTCCCCGGATGCTGCCTGGGTGAGAAGCTCTTCGCCATAGTCCAGGTTGCTGTTTCCATTGAAAATCAGGAAAAAGGCAATGACCGCAGCTGCAGCCGAAACGGAAACTGCAGAAATGACGTAGCGCAAAATACGCCGTCCTTTTCCTGTTGTCTTGATTCGGGATGCAAGCGAGCCCCAGCTCTTTTCTGGCTCCGGAACTGCATTTTGCCCCTTGGCAAGAGCCTGTTCCCATATTTTTCTGTAATGTTCATACTGACTGGCGACATTGCTGTCTTCCAACAATTCCGCGAGCCGTATCTTATCTTCTTCTGTGAGTTCACCCCGGAATGAGCGGAGGAACAGATTCAAATTATTGTCCATAATAAAGGCCTTTACCAATATAGACACAAAAAAAATGAGGACACCCTTGAAAAAAGAGCATCCTCATTGAAAAATAGTTCAAAACACTACACTACGAATATTTATTGCAACTTGTCGAATGTTACGGTATGAGGTTCGGTGTTCATATCCACGGTCATACGATAGGTGCCCCAGTCATCCCACTTGGAGTTGGAATCTGCCCAGGAAAGGTCGCCGCTGCTGAGTTGGGTTATCTTTCCGGTGTTGTCCACAAGATTTACTCCTTTCGCTATTTCACCGCCCCACCAGATGTTGCTATAGTACTTGAACTTCAATGTATTGGCCCATCTGTCGTAAGGTTCGAGATGCCACCAGCTTTCTTTATAACGACCTGTAAACTGATACACATTGTCATCTACCTCGGCCATAAACGGCTGATCTTGTGATTCGCAAGTCCATCCGACACAATTTTTGATTGTAAGATTTGCAACACCTTCGCCAGCTATTATCATAGTAGAGTAAATACCTCCATTATTGATTCCCTTGAATAGTGTCCACGAATTGGTCGGTGTCTGACCGTCAGATGTCCAAGAAGCATCGTGTGAGCCGAGATGCAGTATGAATGTGTATGTTCCGGTCTTTGCATTGAACTTCCCATCCTTGAGGAAATCAGGATCCATCATAACATATTCCAGATTATTGCATCCGGAGAGTACAAAATCTTCGCCTTTGGTGAATTCAGTGGTGACACTATACTCGTTTTTACCGGCGTATGTAAGGGCAATATCATTGACTTTGAGGTCCAGACTCTCCTTTTTGGTGATGGTGAAAGTCATAGGAACAGAATTGTAATTGAATTCCAAGCTGTAATAGCCGGCCTCTGTGATATTCCACATTTTATTTCCATCGGCATTGAGGCTTACTCCGTTATCTCCCTTTGAAGAGTCCGGATAATATAGTTCACCCTTCCAACCATCCTCGGAAGTATTTTCACCATAAATTCTCAGGTTACCGGTTTTAAGATAGCCGATCCAGCTTGCAATCCCGTTGGAAGGATTTACATCCATCTCGAAGGTCTTGGGTGTCCATGAAAGCGGGTCTCCCGCAAGCCAGAACCTTTCCCCACGGTCCTGAAGCACCTTGAGCTTCATTGTGTTGGTGTTGAGTATGATGGTGTAATATTTCTCAGTGTAGTTCTTTCCGCCCCATTGCTGTACTTTCAATGAAACCGGTGTACTTGAATACACCACGTCAAATTCAGGATCTTCCGATGAAATCCACCCGTCCACAGCGTTGTAATAGAAGCCGCTGTTTCCGGCAGCGAAATAAATATCATAGTCCTGACCACCGAGCCATATATGTTCAATGGTAAAGACACCCGGTTCAGTTTCTGTCATAGTCTTGTCTCCGAGAGCCTCCGGATGTGTGGAAGACATAATAGGCGCCTGACGCTCAACTTTGGTTGCATTTGCAAGGTCGATGTCCACGTTGCTGACAACCCCGGCTTCCCATTGCACAGCCTCAGTCATAGCGAACTCATAGACAGAACCATCCGTAACGACAGTATAAGTCACTGAACCGGACTCGTTTGCTGCGATTTGAGCAGGGACTGTGGCGATGTAGATTCCTTTTGCCGAAGCCTTATCTGAAACAACGATTTCAGGATTGTCCACTGAAACGCTTACAGTATTGCCGCTTCCGGATACCGATTTCACCTTTCCGTCGTATCCCACGGTAATATTGCCGCTGAGTTTTCCGGCTGGGGCATTGACAGAAACACTCTTCACCTTTTCTCCGGTAGGATTGGAACTGTCATATACATTTACCTGAAGCATTGCTCCGGCGAGTTTAACGGATGCCTCATAAGCGGTTTCAGAAGCGACAGCAATATCAGCACCGTCCTTGGCTCCTCCGATCATACAGGCACGGCTGCCCGAGAGACCAAGTGCCTTTTGAGTCTGGCTCGCAGGAATGCTGAAGACCACTCCGTCAGCTGAAATGGAAGATGATGAAGGGGATATGATTCTGTAGTTGCCTTCCGGGATGGCTTCAAAGGTGAAAGCGGCCTTGCTGCCTGCTATGTCCGGTGCGTTCAGCTTGGAGGTGGCTTTAACAGAATAATCAGAGGTTGAAATGAGTGCGGCGGTCTCACCTGCAGTCCAGACCGGTTGTACCCCGTCTTTGATGCCCATCTTGGTAAGGGGTGCAGATTCAACTGTGATCTTGATGGTTTTGCTCTGGTCCTTTACCGCATTTTCCTTTTGGCAGGACACTGCGGTCAATGCCACGATTGTTGCAATTGCTAAAATCTTTTTCATATTATCGGTTATTAGAAAATTTCCGTGTCTCATTGTATAGACACATAAAAAGAAGGACACCCTTGAAAAAAGAGCATCCTCCGTGAAAAATCTTTTAGCAAAAACTCCTGAACTTCAGAGTCCGAGGAAAATCAGCAATATCAGATTCTTTTTTGCGAAAATACGTATCTGCTTGAGACTCTTGGTGATATAAGCTTCGACAGTCTTTTCGGACAGGCCCATATTCGTGGCAATTTCGGAATTCTTCAGGCCTTCGTTGCGGGACATTTCGAAAATCTGACGGCATTTCGGGGATAGTGTCTTCATAGCTTCCCAGACCACTATGCTTATGTCTTCTTCAGTGATTCTGCGCTGCTCCATATCAGCAGTGCCAAACTCCGCCACAAACTCCAGGCTGGTTGTAGGTACCCGTCCCCTGAGTTTGTTCAGACAACGGTTGTGGATGGAACTGCGCAGATAGGATTCCACGGAAGTGTGGATTTCTATGCTGCCCCTGTTGGTCCACAGGTAGAGCATCAGGTCCAGCACCACTTCCTCGGCATCAAGACTGTCAATGTAGAATGAGGCATAACGGTAGAGCAGATCGTAGCAGGCATCATACAGCCTTTTGAAGGCATTGGTGCTGCCTGATTGCTTGAATTCCCGCCATATTTCATTGACACCCGTCATAGATTGCTACAGACTGTCAAAGATGAAAGGCAGAACTGATTCCACGCGGGCGAATTTGAGTATGTAGTCTGCTCCGACCAGAAGTATGGTCATCGGCACTCCCCCTTTGGTCTGATATTCAGCCATCACCTGACGGCATTGCCCGCAAGGAGTGGCCGGACTGCCGCAAAGTTGCCCGTCCTTGACAGCTGCAATCGCAATGGAAACCATAGACTTGTCGGGATTGTTGGCATTGGCATAGAACATTGCCGTCCTCTCGGCGCAAAGTCCTGAAGGATAGGCTGCATTTTCCTGATTTGCACCAGTGATGATCTGCCCGTCTGAAAGCCTTACTGCTGCGCCCACATTGAATTTGGAATACGGGGCATATGCGCCTGAGACTGCCTTCACAGCAGCCTCTGCAAGTTCACGATCCTCAACTGAAAGCTCATTCAGAGACTCATAGCGTTCGTATTCTATTTCCAAAACATTCTTTGTCATAATCCTGTGGTTTTTTTATAACTTTGTGCCTGTGTTGCACAAAATTCCGGACAACACTAAAGTCCAAAGTGCACAAATATAACAAAATTCAATTATAAACCGTCATTTTTGAGCAAACTTCGCTTCCAAAACAGAATTTTAGCCGATGAAAATATGCGTAGGATTATCAGGAGGGGTTGACTCCAGTGTGGCTGCCTTGCTGCTCAAGAGGCAGGGATATGATGTGTTCGGACTGTTTATGCAGAACTGGCACGATGCCTCCACCACCCTGCACGGAGAGTGCGAATGGGAAGAGGACCGCTTTGTGGCGGAGATGGTGGCCCGCAAGATTGGAATACCTTTCTATTTTGTGGATTTGAGCAAGGAATACCGCCAGAAGGTGGTGGACTATATGTTCGCGGAATATGCGGCCGGAAGGACTCCCAACCCTGATGTGCTGTGCAACCGGGAAATCAAGTTCGCGGCATTTTGGGAAACGGCAAAGAAACTGGGGGCGGATTATGTTGCCACCGGGCATTATTGCCGCAAGGATACTCTCAAAGACGCAAACGGACAGGAGGTGCTGGTGCCCAAGACCTGGGGCGACGGGGGTTTGACACCGGTTTACAGGATTTTCGAGGGCAGCGATCCCAACAAGGACCAGAGCTATTTCCTCTGCCAGCTCACCCAGGAGCAGCTTTCCACTGCACTTTTCCCTATTGGTGACATCTGCAAGCCTGAGGTCAGGCGTCTGGCTGCAGAGGCGGACCTGCCTTCTGCCGACAAGAAGGATTCCCAAGGCATCTGTTTCGTGGGCAAGGTGGATCTGCCGACTTTCCTGAAGCAGAAACTTGAGGCCAAGGAGGGTGATGTGGTGGAGGTATATCCGGCATTCTATGAGCAAAGCAGTCAGTATCAGGAGATTGCCGAAATCTTGAGGTCCATTTCCATGGACGGGACCGAGGCTGATATGATTTCCTCATACATAAGCGAGACCAAGGGGGCCGGAAGCGAGGGCGTATGTCGCTGGGATATGGAAAAAGTTGCCGGGCTCAGCGACGACCAGTTGGACTGCCTGAGCAAGGAGATAGACTACTCTTCCATTCATTTCGAGACCGAGACCTACCGCAGCGGCAGGAAACACGTCAAGAAAACCCGCTACAAGGAGAATCCGTTAGCCAAAATAGTGGGCCATCACGACGGGGCACATTTCTACACCATAGGCCAGAGAAAGGGTCTGAACATCGGTGGGCACAGCGATTCCATCTTCGTAATTTCCACCGATATAGACAAAAACATAATCTATGTCGGACAGGGGCACAGGCACCCCGGACTATCACGCAGCTGCCTCAGGATTCCCATCGAGGACCTGCATTGGATAAGACCGGACCTGGAACTCCAAGCCGGGGAAATGTGCAGGATGAGAGTCAGGATACGCTACCGTCAGCCCCTCCAGAACGCCACGCTCCTGATGAGGAAGTCTGCGCTGTACATTCTTTTCGACTCCCCGCAGCGGGGCATCACTCCCGGTCAGTTCGCTGTCTGGTATGCTGCTGACGATGAGATGATTGGTAGCGGGGTTATCTGACCTGAATGTGCACAGTTGCGCTGCGCAGTCCCTTGCCGCTGACCTTAAGGACGGTATCTCCGGGAGTTTCGCCGGCTTGGAGTATGACAGTCAGGGCACCGTGGAAAGCGTGCATCTGCGGCAGGTGGAAAAGGTCCAGACAGGTCGGGTCTCCATTGGCGGAAGCCCGGTATGATGCGGCACCGTCCACGCTGAATTTCAGCAGATTGGCAGCATCCGGGCAGATGTTTCCGTCCTTGTCCACCACCCTCACAGTCAGATAACACAGGTCCTTGCCGTCCGCCTTCATAGCCGGAATTTCATTCTGCCCGAGATAGGACAGACCGCTAACAATCTCAATATGATGAGGCTTTCCGGCAGTGCGCACAACCTCCTCGGCCACCGCATTACCTTCGGCATCGTAAGCCACGGCCTTGAGTTCGCCTCTTTCATAGCGAACTGCATCCCACATTAGTCTGTAACGGGATTCGTGATTCTCTTCCTGAAGACCCTTGGCCAGCGGGGTCGGCTTCTTGCGCTGCCGGCCCTGACTCACCCCGTTCACGAACAGCTCCGCTTCGGGGCAGTTGGTATAGACAAACACAGGCACCTCGTCTCCCTCTTTCCAGTTCCAATGTGGCAGCAGGTGCAGGGTAAGTTCATCCTTGTTCCAGAGGCTGCGGTAGAGATAGAACCTGTCCTTAGGAATTGAAGCCAGGTCTATGATTCCGAACATTGAACTGTGGTTCGGCCAGGCATCGGTGTCGTAAGGGGTCGGCTCTCCAAGATAGTCAAAACCGGTCCAAACGAACTGTCCCATAGTCCAGGGATAATCCTCTTCAAGGGCAAAGTCTATGTCCGGCACATTGGACCACCAGCAGGCATCCAGGTCGTAGGAAGAGCATTGATGGTCCGCATCCACTGCTCCGAAACGCTTCTGGGCCGGGAACTTGTACACTCCCCTCGAGCTCACTGTCGATGCCGTCTCCGACCCGAGGACAAAGCCGTGGGGCAAGTCCCTGTAGGCCTCCAGATATCTGAAAGTGCGGTAGTTGAGTCCCGGAATGTCAATGAGTGCCGCAAATCCGTTGTCAAGCACACAGGACACCTGGTCCATTCCGCAGGTGCAAGGCCTGGTCGGGTCTTCGCGGTGGCATATATCCTGAAGGAAACGCGCCACCTTGTAGCCTTGGGAATCGCATTGAGTCGGCACCTCGTTGCCAATGCTCCAAAGTGCCACACAAGGGGAATTGCGCCAGCAGCGCAGCATCCTCACCATATCCCTCTCGGCCCAGCTTATTCCGGGAATATCGGACTCCTCATTGAAGAAACGGTGATACCCGTTCTCGCATTTGGCAATATCCCATTCATCGAAAGGCTCTATCATCATCATAAAGCCCATTTCCTCACACAGTTGCACCAATTCCGGTGCCGGCATATTGTGGGAAGTGCGGATGGCATCGCAGCCCATATCCTTGAGCAACAGCAGTTGATGACGCAGAGCCGAGACATTCACCGCTGCCCCTAGGGGCCCGAGATCGTGGTGGTTGCAGACTCCGTGGAATTTGCGCGGCTGTCCGTTCAGGAAAAAGCCCTTCTCCGGGATAAACTCCATAGTGCGGATTCCGAAACGGGTCTCATACACATCCGCAAGACGCTCTCCATCGTAAATCTCAGACACGGCCCTGTAGAGGAAAGGGGTCTCAGGCGACCAGAGCTGCGGATTTTCCACTATGAAATTCTGCACCAGAGGTTGTCCTGCACCTGTCTTGCCTGCAAAGGTCTTCACATCGGCGAGCTTGCCGTTAGGGGCATATATGGAGGTGGTTATCTTCAGCGCTGCACCTTCCCCGCCTTCCACTTCAGTTTCAAGATGCACTGAAGCATAGCCGGGCTTAACGTGAGGAGTTGTAATATGAGTACCCCAGACAGGCACGTGAACCTTGTCGGTGGTCACCAGATGTACATTGCGGTAAAGTCCTGCACCCGGATACCATCTGGAAGAAAACGGACGGTTCTCCAGACGCACGGCAAGAGTATTGGACTTTCCGTCTGTGTTCAGATACGGGGTGGCATCGAAGTGGAAGGGACTGTAGCCGTAAGGTGAACGACAGGCTTCCCTGCCGTTCACATAGACCACTGCCTCACTCATTGCCCCGTCAAAAAGCAGCTCTGCCTGACGACCTTCCGGAACCTCGAAGGTGCAGCGGTACCAGCCCACACCCACATAGGGCAGGCCTCCGGTCCTTCCGGTCTTGAGCGTAGCCTCAGTCTCGAAATTCTGAGTCACAGCCACACTCTGGAGGTCATTCTCAATGCTGAACGGTCCCGTAATCGCCCAATCGTGGGGCACGGAAACATTTTCCCATGCAGAGTCGTCATAGCCCGGTTCCTGAGCCTGAACGGCATCTCCAAGATGGAATTTCCAGCCTTTTTCAAGCAAAGTTTCATTGCGCTGGGCAGACAAAGTCAAGCCGCAGGAGAGCAACAGGGCAAGTGAGATCAAAAATTTCATAGTTGTCAGTCTTTGAATGGATCAAGAGCAATGGTAGGTGCACCTGAGGAGAAAGAACCCAGACCGTAGCCGCCATTATAGCCGTCCGGAGCCTCTGGTTCCCAATAGAACACGCCTTTGCACACCTTGAGAGCCTTGGTTTTCTCGAGCAGATAAGTGAGCATTTCCTTACCTGCCTCCGGTTTGGACACAGGCATTCCCACTTCGCAAATCATCACGTCCTTGCCGTAGGAAGCAGCCACGGAAGAAATGTTTGCAAGGCATTTGTCCACAGAATCCTTCCAGTTGGTAGAGAAGTCTCCAAGTTCATCATCCCACCAGCAAGGATAGAGGGACATACCGATGATGTCGTATTTTCCTCCGGCCGCGTTGAGCACCGGGAAGAGCCTGTCATAGAGATAGATATTATCGCCTCCGTCCAGATGCACAATCACCTTGCAGTCCGGATAGAGGGCCTTGGCAGCATCGTAGCAGGCATTGGTGAGGGCAGCGTAGTTCTTGCCCCCGTTCTCGGAATATGAGCCCAGAGGCCACATCATTCCGGTGCGTGTCTCGTTGCCGGCCTGCACCCATTCCACCTCGACACCATAGTCCTTGAGCAGTTTCAACACCTCGGTAGTGTGGTCGCCTGTAGCCTTCACGAGTGCTTCGAGGTCGTAGTCAGCCCACGCCGCAGGCACAGTCTGATGTGCAGGATCAGCCCAGGTGTCGCTGAAATGGAAGTCAATCATTATCCTCATTCCGAGCCTTTGGGCCCTGATGGCCTTGGCAAGCACATCTTCCTTTCCGTTCCAGCCTTCTGCAGGGTTCACCCACACGCGGAGTCTTATGGAATTGAAGCCGATTTCCTTCATAAGGGCGGTACATTCGCGTTCCTTTCCCTCGGCATTGTAGAATTTCATTCCCTTGGACTCCATTTCGGTGACCCAACTGATGTCGGCACCTTTGGCAAATGCGGTCCTGTCGATTTCCTGAGGGGGTTCAGGGGTAGGGACTGCCGGTTTGGAGCAGGAGCTGCAGGATGCTGCCGAAAGAATGGCTGCAACTGCGAATATGTTTATAAGTCTTGTGTTCATACTATTGCTTAAGCATTGTGTAGCTTGGCGCTGCAAAGTTAGTCAAATCCAAATTAAATGTATATGTTCCCGTTTCAGTTGGGACGATATTTTCTCCCCAGACGAGAGTTCCGTCAAGGTCGGAGTCGCCGTATTTCCATCTCCAGCTGTCGGTATCATCGCCCAAGACGAACTGCAGGCCCCATCCGACAGGATCAATTGCGCAAGTGGCTGTCCATTTGCCGTTGTCGAAGGTCATAAGGTCTGCGGTTGTACTCCAGCCATTGAAGTCTCCGGCAACAGCCACAGCAGTAGTGGCAGTTTCTGTCCAGGTCATTGTGTTCATATCCAGCACCACATAGTGCATACCCGGATCATTGCTCCAGAGATTCCAGCCGCCGGTTTCAGCAAGTGTGAAGGCATTGTCGCTGCCTGTGGTGCCGAAAATCTCTCCGGTCAGAGGATTCTTGAAGCGGAAGTTGGAATAATTGTCGCCCCAGGATGGGTCTGTGTAGATGAATCCTTCATAAATTCCATCCTCGACAGGGGAAAGTACGGACGCAAGACTGAGTTGCTGGTCCCCACCATTGAAGTAGTACCAGGCCTCCATAGTTTCAGGCCACTGCACAGCCGGTGCGTCATTGGCGGTGAGTTCCCATTTGCCGTTTACTACATCCACAAAGAGAACGTAAGATCCTGTTTGGCTGAAACATATCTCAGAAGCTCCAGCGGTTCCCGGAATGAATTCAAGCGATCCGTCAGCATTTGCACTGATGCAGAACGGGAAATCAGCAGGGGTGCCTGTTCCTGTGTTGATATTGTATTCGGCACCTTTGCCTGAAATGGCTATGCTGCCGCTGCCACTCAGTTCCAATGTAGCCTTGAAGCCGGCGGCAGATGCAGAATACTTGAGTTCTATCTCCTGGCCTCCGATGGTCGCAGTCATAGACGGAACATATACCTGTTTCCATACATTCTGCTTCGTGTCAGCGGTCACATATTGCACTCCGGCAGGTTCAGCAAACCAGCAGTTATTGACGGAAGCAGGCACGAGGGAATAAGCTGTCCAGACATCGTCACAACCCCATACCACACCGTCAGGAGCCACGAAGAAGCAGTTGTACCAGGTTGATGGCGTGCATACGAAACCCTCATATACATCCGGTGTTTCAGCTTTAGCATTGAGAATTCCCAGCACAATTGTCATATCATCCTTATTCACGATTTTCATTCCGCTTTCTGCCGCAAAAGGAGTCACCTTGAGAGCAAGTGTCTCGCTATAAGTGCTTTCGCGACCTATTGCAATGGCAAGACGGGCAAAAATGTCGTGTTTGACATTGTCGTTGAATCCGAGTTTTATCATCTGCTGATTGAGCTGAAGCACAGTGAGTTGAGCTGATGAAGCATCGCTCTTCAACTCAGTGTCGGCGTGTTTGGTGAAATCCTCGGTATCCGAAAGCTGGAGGGAAACTCCGACCACTCCTTCAGGAATCCCCGCTGTGGGGTCATTCAGGGAAGCAAGTTCTCCCAACTTCCAGTAGAATGTCACTGCAAGTGCATCTTTGTTTGCTTCCTTAAGCACTATGTCATAGGAGCTTGCACTGAACGCAGAAGGCTGTTCAGGAGGAGTGACTATTAGTTTTTCTCCGTCCTTTTCGCAGGCAGTAAGGGCCATAAAGCCTGCAATCGTGGCAAATATCTTGTGTTTCATAATTACTAAAATCCGTATTGAGTATTGACAGGTTTGAGACTCGGGTTGGCAGAAAGCTCGGCTTCAGGAATAGGCAAGTATTTGTATTTGGAATCCACGTCCTTGCCGTCTTCCACGCCGCCTTTCCAGTTCCAGTTGTAGCCGGAGGTATATTTCCCATAGCGTATGAGGTCGGTGCGGCGGCAACATTCGGTATAGAGTTCGCGCGCACGTTCGTCAAGTATGAAGTCCAGGGTCAGCTGCTGGGCAGTAATGTTTCCGGATTCATTGCCATAGGCACGCTTGCGCAGGTCGTTCACTTTCTCAAGCGCATCGGTCTTGCTTGCTCCCTGACCGCCCCTGAGCACAGCCTCTGCGAAGATGAGATTCACTTCTGCAAGCCTGAACATAGGGAAATCGGTGTCGGCACCCGAAACGCTGGTGTCTGAAGCAGGCTCTCCGTCATCGGTGAGGTTGGACCATTTGCTGAGCAGATATCCAGTGGAAGTGTCATCGTGGGCGGCGATGTCCACCGGCCTGTCCTTGTACATATAGGTATCATCTCCGGCAACTGCATAATAGTCAGTGTTTTCAGAATCGAAGAAAATCCTGTCGCAGCTGATGAACTCTCCCCTGCTGTCGCCGTCCTCGAATTTGTTGACCAGTTCCCTGCGGGCACGGAGGCAATTCCAATAGGCGTTCACTCCGAAATCCTTGAGTATGTCCACATAATTGTCGAAACGGGTGGCGCAAACCAGATAGGTACCGGCTCCCCAGGCAACTGTATGGGTGGCATCACAGGCAAGCGAGAATATGATTTCGTTGGTTCTGAGGTGGTTGTCGGCATTGAAAAGTTTGTGATAGTCATTCTCCAGGGAGAATCCGGCATTGAATACGCTCTGGCAGGCTGCTATGCAATCGTCATATCTTGACTCTCCGGTATAGACCTCGGCATTGAGATAGAGCCTTGCAAGCAGTGCGGATGCGGTTGCGGAAGT
Source organism: Rikenellaceae bacterium (assembly GCA_022771245.1). Taxonomy (GTDB): domain Bacteria; phylum Bacteroidota; class Bacteroidia; order Bacteroidales; family UBA932; genus Cryptobacteroides. The sequence continues at coordinate 14,071 of JALFCH010000106.1, forward strand.
GAAATGTCCGTAGCAGCTGGACGGCAGCAGGTTCTGCAAGTCCTTGAGTTCGGATTCCACATAGCCGAAAAGCTGTTTGCGGTCGTAAATCGGCGGGATATATGAACCCACTCCGGAATTCTCATCCACGAAAGAGACTGCCGGGAAAAAGTCAATGGCGTGGGAGTATGCAAGTGCCCTGAGTCCCCTCGCCTCGTTGCGGTACCTTATGATAAGTGCACGGTCACCTTCTGAGAATCTTTCGATTTCGGAGTCGGCGGCATTGCGTATCAGCTCGTTGGAAAGTGCAACAATATTATATATATGGTAATAGATGGCGGAAACCCACTGGTCTGAGGCTGTCCAGCAGAGATTGTTCAAGTCCGTGGTGCTTTCGCCGGCTGCCCAGACATTGTCGATATTGTCGGTGGTGGCTTCCTGGAACATTATCAGGGAACGGGTGTAATTCTGGAAACGGTCATCGGAGGATATGTCCGACAGATTCACTATCAGGGAGCTGTAGATGCCCGCAAGCACTGCCTCATAATTGGCTACGCTGACATAAACGTCCTTTGAAGTCGTCTCCACGTGCGGATACTGGTCCAGCGAGCAGGCAGAGAAAACTGCTGCAAGTGAGAGGACCGCAAAATATTTCAATACATTGTTTTTCATAATCTCGAAGTCTTTAGAAATCCAAACCTAAGCTGAGGGAGACGATTCTCGGACGCGGATAGAAGGAGCTGTCGAAACCGTTAGGTATTTCCGGATCCACGCCTGAGTATTTCGTGAGGGTGAACACATTCTGCATCATCACCGAAGCCCTTACGCCTATTGCGTTGTTGCAGAAGCGTCCGAAGTCGTAACTTACTGTCAGATTGTCCATCTTGAGGAAGGATGCGTTCTCCACATAGTAGTCGGAGAAGAACTGGCGCTGCTTGAACTGGGTGTCGCGATAGCTTGCGTGCAGGTTGCTCAACTGAGGCGCACTGTATTTCATAGTTTCGAGGGCACCGGTATTCACCGCCATTGCGTTGTAGGCGTAATTGCCTATGCTGGCACGGAAGGTGGCGGAAATGGTGAGGTTTTTCCAGCTGAGGCTGGTATTGAGGCCCAGAAGCACATCAGCCGCAGGAGAATGGTAGCAGTAGCGGTCTTCCATTGTGATGGTTCCGTCGTTGTTCAGGTCGGCATAGGCTCCTTCAATCGGGCGGCCCTGAGTGTCGTAGAGCTGCTTATAGACGAAGAAGGAATACGGAGCCTGTCCCTCTGTCATCACCTGGACGTACTTGCCGTCGATGAGCGGGCCCACGAGGGTCTCGGTGACTTCTCCGTTGTCAATGAGTGTCAGATTGGTAATCTTCACATTCTGCCAGGTCACATTGGCTCCGATTTCCCAGGTCCAGTCCCCGGTTCTGACAGGCACCAGATTGAGGGATGCCTCTATACCGGAACTGTTCATATTGCCCACATTGGTCATAATCATTCTGGAGAAATTGGTTCCGGCAGGAGTAGGCACGGTGGCAAGCAGGTCGTTGGTCTTGCGGGTGTACCAGTCGAAACTTCCTGTAATCCTGTCGTCAAGGAAACCGAAGTCGAAGCCAGCGTTCCAGGAACGTGTGGTTTCCCATTTGAGGTCGCCCACATAGGAGGAAGGCTTGTAGGTGGTGATGTAATTGCCGTCCTGACCTATGTACTGATTGCTGTCCGTACCTGTGTAATAGGCCGGCAGATAATTGTAGTTGCCGATTCCGTCCTGCTGTCCGGTGACACCGTAACTTGCTCTGATTTTGAGGTTTGTCACTGCGTCCACATCCTTGAGGAAAGGCTCTTCGGAGAGATTCCAGGCAAGGGCCACAGAAGGGAAGGTACCCCAACGGGTCTGCGGAGAGAAACGGGAGGTGCCGTCCTGACGTATGGTAGCGGTAATCATATAGCGGGAGTCATAGGACAGGTTCACCCTGCCGTACCACGACATCAGCGTATGTCTCTGGTCAGTAGGCAGGAAAGCTCCGTTGAGCGACTCGCCGGCCGCATTATAGATGTCGCCTGAGGATGTGGTGGCCTTCCAGTACTGGAAATCATATCCAAGTGTGGCATCTATGCGCAGCTTGGCCGGTTTGATCACGGTGCTGTAGTTCAAATATGCAGTCACGAGGCTGTTCTGGTTGTATGAAGGTCCGTAAGGCGCATAATAACCCTTTGTGTCATAATTGGATGCGGCAGTTTCCGGAATACTGGTGTAGCCGCGTCCGGTGGCCCAGTCATAGCCGTAGGCCACGTGCAGTTTGAGGTCCGGAAGGAAGTGCATACGGTAGTCCACCTCGGCATTTGCAACCACTCTTGCCACATCGGACTGGGCATCGGTCTGCATAAGCAGTCCGAGAGGGTTCTTCACAGCCTCCGTACTCGGCTTGCCCCCATTCACGATTTCAGTATATCCGCCGAATTCTTCCGAGCCGGAATAAACTGGAAGAGTCGGATTGAAGGTGGCGGCATTCCAAATGGCTGAAGAAGCAGCGAAGCGGTTGTGGTTCCAGGAAGCCTTGACATTCACCCCAAACTTGAGATAATCATCGAAGAATGAAGGGTTTATGGAGAAATTCGCAGTCGCCCTCTTAGCCTGGTCGGTTTTGAGTATACCCCTCTGGTTATAGTAACCCAAAGAGGCGCGCATAGGCACGTTCGGAGCCACTTTGCCGCTCAGGCTCACGAGATTGTCCGTGCCATAAGCCGGAGTGTAAATCTGTGAATTCCAATCTGTCCTTTCGTTGCCGAGAAGGGAGGTATAACTTTCATCCTGGGTGTTCACCACATTCACGAACTCGTCATAACTGAGCATATCCGCAAGTCTGGTCTTCCATTGCACCGAATGGGTTGTGTTCACATTGACGGTCAATTTGCTGCCGGAACCCTTCTTGGTCGTGATGATGATTACGCCGTTGGAAGCCCTGGAACCGTAGATTGCTGTGGATGAGGCATCCTTGAGCACGGTCATGGACTCGATGTCGGCAGGGTTGATCATAGACATGAAGTTGCCGTCGTTGCCGCTTATGCCTCCGATTTCCAAAGGAATGCCGTCAAGGACTATTAGCGGATCATTGGAAGCATTGAGGGAAGCTCCTCCTCTGATTCGGATGGTGCTTCCGGAAGTCGGAGAACCGCTGGCGGACATTATCTGCACACCCGCCACCTTGCCGTTGATGAGCTGTTCAGGGCTGGAAATCAGACCGTTGTTGAAATCTTTCGTCCCGACCGAAGATACAGACCCGGTGAGGTCCTTCTTGGTGGTATTACCATAACCTATCACTATGGCATCAGAAAGCAATTCGGTATCCGGGTAGAGCTGCACGTCTATGCGATTGCGGGCCTCAACCGGAATCACCTGGGTCTTGAAACCGAGGAAGGAGAAGGTCAGGGAAGCATCGGGGTTTACATCTATGGAATAGTTACCGTCAATGTCTGTTACGACTCCGTTATTGGTACCGGTTACGACGACTGTAAGACCTATCATCGGATATCCGGCGTCGTCTATGACCGTACCCGAGACTTTGATGGAATTTTGGGCCGCTGCCCATTGAATGCTCAACAGCACTGCGCACAACAGGACGCTGCTGCGGACCATTCCCGATAAAGTTCGATTCATAACTTGTGTCATTAATTATGTATGTTCGTGCTGCAAAAGTAGGTTAAAGATACCTTTCGAAGCGCAACATTTCGGACAGGTTAGGCATCAAAATGGACAAATTCGCTCAATTTATTCAAGATTTGCTATATTAGCAGCGATTTCGGGCTATTTTTTATACAACAAATCGGACAAATGAGGCAAATACGATATCTTTTGACTGCCATCCTCTCCCTTTTACTGGGAGGAGCATCCATCTGCAATGCGAATGAAATTTTCCACACTCTGGCTTGGGAAACGCCGAATAACAAATCTGTTTTCTCCATCGTCAGTGACCGTGACGGCTATCTGTGGATGGGAACCAGCGAAGGAGTGGTGAGATACGATGGCTACAGGTCAAAGCATTACCGTTACAATAGCGAAGACAGCCTTTCCCTTGGCAACGACGTGGTGAATGTGATGCTGGTGGACGGAAGCCACATACTTATGGGTACAGATTCAGGTCTGAGCATCTACGACTGCGACAGCGACAGGTTCTTCAGCAGCAAACGCCTGGAAGGCAAGCATATAAAGGCCCTCTCCAAAATCGGGGAGCACTATCTTGCAGGCACCACCACGGGCCTCTTTGTCTGGGACGGGGAAAACTTCGGCAAAGTGGCAGCCCTGCCTTCTGACCATATTTCATACATCACCACCGACAGAGGACGCATCTTCGCCGGAGCATACGGGCACATCTACGAGCTGGACCAGGACAATCCACTGATTGTAAAGAAGATACACAAGCTGCCAGGCCTCTCATCCTCCACTCTGGTTCTGGCAATCTGTGGCACGGAAAGGGCGGAAAGGCTGATGGTCGGAGCAGAAAACGGAATGTGGATTTACGACTGCAACCGGGGCCGGATGACCGAAAGACTCATCCGGGACATCCCCGTAAAAGCCTTTCTTGAGCACGAAGGAAGGCTCTGGATAGGCAGTGACAAAGGGCTATTCATAAGGGAAGGGAATGGAGCCGTTCAGGAATACCACCACAAGGTGGGCGACCAATCCTCCCTTCCGAACGACGTGGTCTGGTGCATAAGCAGGGATGGAAGCCGGAACATTATCCTGGGCACAGACCACGGTGCAGCGATAGTGGAAACCGACCCTGATTTCCAGTTCACAGGTGTCAATTCCCTGACAAGTAGCGATGCGGGGCTCGATATAGGAGTAATGCTTAATGATGGCAGAGGAAACCTGTGGCTGGGTGGAAGAAATGGGCTCATCCGTTGCGGGAAAGAGAGTTCTGAAAGGTATTTCTCCGACAGCGGTCCGATGGGCAAAAGGCTTTCGCATAACAAGATACGGTCTCTGTACTACGACTACGGGAAACTTTGGGCCGCCACGGACGGAGGTCTCAACATATACGACTACTCAAGCGGCAATTGGCATTTCTGCAACATCTTCGAGCCGAGCGGGAATTTCAGTTCCAACTGGATGTACAGCATTGCGGCGGACGATTCAGGTAGACTGTGGATAGGAACATACGATGGTGGAATTTTCGTAATCGACCACAGAAAGACAGCCGCAAAAGAGACAGTCTGTGATTTCCACCTCAGCAGCCTTTCCTCACCTTCGCTCTCGGGCAATATAATTAGATCACTTGTATATCTGAACGGTAAAATCTATGCCGACTGCGGCAGCAATATTGACATCATAGACACGGAGACCCTGAATATCAGCCACATAGCCCTACCTTCAGAGGAATATATCACCGGTCTCAAAACCATAGACGGGAAAATTGTCGCAGGGACGAACAAATGCCTTTACCTGGTGACGGATAAGAAATTGCAAGCGGTAATCCAAGAAAACATTTTCGTGGATGCCTTCCTGATGAGGGACGGAAATTTCTACCTTTGCTCCGGGAACAGGCTCTACCGGGTGCAGGATGGGAAATTGAGGCTGGAGGCCACATCGGAACTGCCTCTTATGCAAATTGTTCAATACAACGGGAAATTACATTTCGGGACCATTGACGGCCTGCTTACTGAAACAGAAAGGACAGGCAGCTTAAAAAGCCTTGGACAAATCAGGATTACAGGATTCAAAGTCAATGATGAATATGCGGAGCGGCAGCTATGGAACTCTCCCGACGGGACTTATGAAATGGACCTGCCCCATTCTTCCAACACCTTTGCAGTGGAATTTTCCGATTTCAATTATTCCCAGGCCAAACACAGGTTCTGTTACCGGCTCAAGGGTTTTGACGAAAAATGGAGGGAAGCGGAATCCGGACGGGTGAATTTTCTGAACCTGCCTGCCGGGCATTACATATTTGAGGTTGCCCATTCCACCGCCGGGAATGAGCCTTTGGGTGAAATATGCCGGATGTCCATACTCATACGCCCGATATGGTATGCAACCACCTTGGCCTACATCATCTACATCTTGCTTGCCATTATTCTGATTGTCTGGATCGTGTATATAGTCAGGATGAGACAACAACTTGAAATAGAGAAGATTGAACGGGAGAAAGCCATTGAGGCAGCGGACGGTAAGACTCGTTTTCTGAACAATATCACCAATGAGTTCAAGGGAGAGCTGGGCACCGTGCTCAACTTTGTGGACCGTATGTCCCGGACTGAATCGGATGCTCTGAAGAGTGTCTCTGTGAGAGAGGCGCTTATAAGTGCTGAAAAAATGCACCTGCTCATTGAAAAGATGAGCGAATACAATTCCGACAACCAGTCCAGCCTTTTCATTCCTTCGCCGGTGGTAATCGAGGATTTTGCGGAAGAGATTTGGGATGAGTTCCGGGAAGGCTTTGAACAAAAGCAACTTAACCACAGATTCGTAAGTGACAGGATAGGATATGTCTTCTTTGTGGACAAGCTGCTGCTCGCCACTGCCATACGCAACCTCCTGTCCAACGCCCTCAAGTTCACTCCATCCGGTGGCAGTGTGCTTATGAGCGTGAAGGTCTGCGATGAAAACAAGGATATGGTGACCGCCCGGATTAGGATTGAGGACACGGGCTGCGGCATTGCCCAAGACGAAATGCCTATGATTTTCAACCGTTTCTATACTGCACCTTCCGGACACAGCCTGAATCCGGACGGAAAAGGCGACGGACTGTTCAAGGCAAAGAATATCATAGACTTGCACAAAGGCAGGCTTACGGTGAGTTCCAAACTGGGGCAAGGCAGCTGCTTCTCGATAGAGCTGTCCACAATGAAGGCAGATTCCTTCATACTGAAAGAAACGGGACAGGAGGAAATCAGGCTGCACGAGCTGTCCAATATATGGAGACACAACCGCAAGCCTATTATCCTGATGGTGGAGGAAAACAAGGACATACGGGACATAACGGTGGCCTCTCTCGGGAACGACTATTCCTTCCTGCTTACAGAGGACGAGGAAGAGGCCCTCAAACTGCTCAAAACCGAGAAAATCGACCTGGTGATTACCGGGCTGCCTTCCGGAGGGGCCAAACTTTGCCGCAGCATAAGGGAAAACCTCACCACCACCTTCCTGCCTGTGATTTTCATAGGGGCCGGACAGGAGGCCAAGGGCTACAGCATTGACTGCAGGCTGAACAAACCGTTGAGTCTGAGCGATTTGAACAACAATATCATCAAATTGCTCATAAAGCACGAGCAGTACCTGGACAAGATACACCAGCAGAAGATGCTGTCGCCGCAGATTGAGGATGTGCAGTCGGAGGATTCACGCTTTCTCAAAGAAATCGGGGAGATAATTGCCAGGCATATAGATGACCCGGAATTCAGTGCTGCGCAGCTTTGCGAGGAAAGCCACTGGAGTGCGAAGCAGGTTTACAGGAGAATCAAGGCACTCACAGGGATGACCGTAATCGAGTTCATAAGAGATGCCCGCCTTTCGAGGGCAGAACTATATCTCTTACAAAACCATCTGACAATCAATGAGATAATGTACAAGATCGGGTTCACTACGGCTTCCTATTTCGCCAAGTGTTTCAAGGACCGCTATGGTGTCACCCCAAGCGAGTACCTTACCAGGCATTCGGACTATCGCCAGAACATAAATCCGAAATAGATGCGGGGACCGAGCGGGAAATCGGGCTGACGGGAGGTCACGTCCAGAAGGCAGTCGGCCCTCAGTACGATATGCACCTCGGAAGTAAGTGCAAATTCAAATCCCAGATATGGACAAACCGCCATAAAGGCATATTTGCGATAAGAAGTGGTGCCGTCGTCAAGAATGAAGTCGGATGTGGTGGCATCAAGCACAGTTGCATTCTTGACCGCACCACCACCTATGGTCACTCCTGCAAAAGGGAACCAGCGTCCTGCAGGATAAATGAAATCAACCAAAAGGCCTCCCCAGCCTATGCTCTCGTTGCTGTTATTCTTCCCGTAATTCAAGTGGGACACAAATCCCTCACTGCCCACACGCAGCCAGTTCCAGAGATGCACCTTTGCAGCCCCACCGATTCCGTAAGGCATACCGCTCATACGCATAGGCCCGACTACAGTCCCGGACGGTGAGGCAAAATTCACATCCGAAGAAGTGAGCCAGCCCGTATGAACCATCATTCCTCCTGAACAGCCCCGGAAGACCTTGTACTTGGACACGATGGTCGAATCGGGTCCGTAGTCTTTTGACTGCTTCAATCCTGTGGATGTCCTCGCAAACCCGCAAACCGAAAAAGCCATTGCCACTAAGGACAACAATATGGTAATCAGCAACTTTCTCATATCTTATGATCGGTTTTGGGATTCTCTTGATTTCTTCCCTTCGCCAAGGCATTGCGGCGCATCTTCTTGGCCACCACCTTTGCCAGACCTCCCTCGCTGGTCTCCTTGTAAAGCGAAGGCAGGTCCTTGCCCGTCTGCTTCATCACCTTCACCACCTGGTCGAAACTGACCCTGTGCAGGCCGTCGGTGTAGGAAGCATAGATATTGGCATCCAGGGCCCTCGCCGCAGCATAGGCATTCCTCTCTATGCAAGGAATCTGCACCATTCCGCAAACAGGGTCGCAGGTCATCCCGAGATGGTGCTCCAGTCCCATTTCCGCAGCATACTCAATCTGATTCGGAGTACCTCCCATAAGTTGGGTCGCAGCCGCAGCAGTCATTGCACAGGCCACTCCCACCTCGCCCTGGCAGCCCACCTCGGCACCGGATATGGAAGCATTGGTTTTCACCACATTGCCTACGAGAGCCGCTGTGGCAAGAGAACGGATAATCCTCCTGTCACTGAAATCATAGACCTTCTTAAGATGGTAGAGCACGCTCGGGAGCACGCCGCAGGACCCGCAGGTGGGAGCCGTCACAATGGTCCCTCCTGAAGCATTTTCCTCGCTCACCGCCAGCGCATAGGCGAAAATCATCCCCCTGGTACGCAGCACATCCTTGTAGCCCTCGGCCCTTATATAATAAGAGGAAGCCTTCCTGCGCAGATGCAGAGGCCCGGGAAGCACGCCTTCGTGGTCCAGACCGTTCTGGATTGACTCCTGCATACGGTTCCAGATTTCTGAGAGAAAATCCTCAATCTCCTGTCCCTCAATCTCATAGACATATTCCCAATAGGACTTGCCGTTGACATTGCACCAGTTCAGCAATTCCGTCATAGTGTTCAAAGGATAGACATCCGGAGCCTGCACGGAAGGCAACTGGTCACATTCGATTGCTCCGCCTCCCACGCTGTAGAATGTCCATTCGTCAGACACCGACCCGTCCGGGGCAACTGTCGCGATGCTTAGCGCGTTTGGATGATGCGGCAGAAAAACTTTAGGCTGCCATTCTATCTCCACCGGGCCCACTGCTCCAAGAGCCTCATTCACAGCCACATCCGTAAGGTGTCCCTTACCTGTTGCAGCCAAAGAACCGTACAAAACCACTTTGAAGGCCTCAGCCTGTGGGTGATGCTGCAGATAGGCCCTGCAAGCCTCATTCGGCCCCATAGTATGACTGCTGGACGGCCCCTTCCCTATTCTGTAAATCTCTCGAATACTCTGCATAAGTCAGATTCACTTGATAGACTCAAAAATTCTTCAATTTTGTAAAACCTCCGCGAAGGTACAAAAAAATGTTTTTAATTTTGCAGTGAAGTTGCACTCCAAGAAGAAACCTTCGAGGAACGGCCTGAAACAAATTTGCAGACAAGATGAGAATCAGAATATTATTGTTGATAATCTTGGCAATTGCCGCTTCCGCTTGCACAAGAACCAGCATACAACTTGTAGATGAACAACAGTTGAGAACAGAAAGCGACAGCCTTGTATATGCCAACCGCAACATCGATTCCCTGCAAGTCCTGCTGAACCGTTTTTCCTCTGAAGGCAACAGCTACGGAGAAATAGCCGCCTGCCGCGAACTCGGACGCTGTCTCCGTGACGCAAGCCGCTTCGGGGATGCCCTTGATGCTCACAAACGCGGGCTCAAAGTCGCCGAGGAATGCTGCGACACCATCCAGATTATCCAGGCGCTCAACAACATAGGCACCGACTTCCGCCGTATGGGCATACTCGAAGACGCCTCCACCTTTCACTACAAAGCACTCACCTACTCCGACCTCTATTCCGACAAGACCTCCAAGACCGCAGTCAAAAACAGGGTAGTCTCACTCAACGGCATAGGCAACGTCCAGCTCACACTCGGAGACCTCGAACAGGCGGACAGCATCTTCAGAATGGCCCTCAAGGGTGAACAGAGCCTCGGGAGCGCACTCGGACAAGCCATCAACTACGCCAATATCGGAGCCATAATGGAAGAAAGAGGGCAAAAAGACTCAGCACTGATCTATTATGGCAAATCATTGGAATTCAACGAGAAAGCCAATTCCAAGCTGGGAATTTCCCTCTGCCGCTCACATTTCGGGAGAATCTGGGAAGAAGAAGGCAACTACGACAAGGCAATAGCAGAATACAAAATCGCATACGACCTGATGAACGGCCAGAGCGACATCTGGCACGCCCTCGAATCCGCCCTTTCCCTCTCCCGCGTAAACATTGCCAGGAAGAACTGGACAGAAGCCCGCAAATACCTCAACACCTCCAAGGCCGCTGCCCACAAAATCAACTCTCGGGAACACCTTGCCGAAGTGTACAGGCAGGAATACCTGCTCGAAGAAAGCACGGGACATAGCAAAAAAGCCCTTGAGGCCTATATCAAAAGCCGGGAATATGCCGACAGCCTCGCCAGCGAAACAGCTCATTCCAACATTCAGCGAGTCCGGATACAGTACGAAAAGGAAAAGAAACAAGCTGAAATCGACACCATCAACCGCAACTGGAGCATTCAGAGGGAAGCACATAAGAAAATCACCTCCATACTTGCCCTTGGAGTTTTACTGGCATTCCTTGCCATAGGCATACTCGTATGGTCGCTGATACTGAGGGGCAGGAACCAGAGAATGGCCAGGGAAATGGAGACTATGAAGAGTTCATTCTTCACTAACATCACCCACGAGTTCCGCACTCCTCTGACCGTCATCCATTCTGCTGCGGACCATATACTTAAGGGCACGCCGGCAGAAAGCCCCTACCACCGGGATGCCCAGGACATCATCCGTCACCAGAAAAGCCTGCTCAGCCTCATCAACCAGATTCTGGACATAGCAAAACTCACCTCGGGCACAAACAACAGCCCTGAATACAGTCGGGGCGACATCGTGGGCTACATAAGGATGATATGCGAGAGCCATCAGGCTTATGCCAGGTCCAAAGAGATTCGCATCATCTACGCCCCTGCCGAGAAAGAATTGGAGATGGATTTCATTCCGGACTATATCAGACAGATAGTGGGCAATCTGCTCTCCAATGCCATAAAATTCTCCGCAAAGGGTACAGATGTGCTTCTGTCATCAAACAGTACCGGCAACAATTTCTCATTAACGGTCAGCGACCAGGGCAAGGGAATGAGTCCTGAAGTTCTCCGGGACATCTTCAAACCATTCTACCAGGCACCGGACGACTCGATGGCCATAGGCACCGGTGTGGGATTGTCCATTGTGAAACTGGATGTCGAAGCAATGCACGGAAGCATTGAAGTGCACAGCGCCGAGGGCAAGGGCACAATATTCAACATAGTTCTCCCGATAAACTGCACCGAGCCGGTCAGCCGCCACTTCGACCTTGCAAACACGATAATACAGGAAGGTTTTGAAGAAAACTTTGAAGAAGAAACGATAAACGAAGACATTATCCACGACGACAGGGAGAATGCCACGCGGATTCTGATTGTGGAGGACACCCCTGAAGTGGCGAGACTGCAGATGAATCAGCTCAACCCGGATTTCAACTACTATTTTGCCGGGAACGGCCGGGAGGGCTTGGAAAAGGCAAAAGAAATTGTTCCGGATTTGATTATCACCGATGTTATGATGCCGGTAATGGACGGCTGGGAACTCTGCCGCAGCATCCGCTCCAGCCAGGCTCTGAACCATATTCCGGTGATAATGGTGACAGCCAAATGCAGCCACGAAGACAAAATTGCAGGGCTTGAGGCCGGTGCGGACGCATTTGTAGAAAAGCCTTTCCACGCAGACGAGCTCAATGTCCGCGTAAAAAAACTGCTCGAACAGCGCAGCCTGCTCCAAAAGGAATGGGCAAGCGAAGGCGAAAGCGGCGATAATGCTGATGTGCCTCAAGCCAGCCGCAAATTTGTCAACGACTTCACTGATGCCGTGAACAAATGCCTGATAAGTGGAGAGCTTGACCACAATCTCATTGCTGCCGCACTCTGCGTCACCAGAACCCAGCTGAACAGAAAAATCAAGGCAATCACCGGGCTCACCACCACCGAATACATCAGCCAGATCCGTATTTCACTCGCCAAGAAGCTGCTCGACAATGAGTCTCTGCTCATCGGGGACATAGCCCAGCGCTGCGGAGTGGACGATGTGGCATATTTCAGTGCCATCTTCAAAAAGGCCACAGGATATACTCCAAGCGGGTGGAGAAACCGCAAAAAGTCTCTCAATTCATAATTTTAGTCACCCGATTCATAACTCGAAAATCAATCTGAAGATAATTTTGCAGTAGTTCAAACACATCAAAACTGCAATGTTATGAAAAGATTGATTTCCGTTTTGTCGGCTATTGCCGCTCTTCTGACCGTCTTCTCCTGCAAGACTCTCGAACCTACGAACCTCAGCTCGAAACCCTCCTAGTCAAGTCCTTGCCACAGAAAAAAATCAAAAACCTACTATATATGAAAACTCATACATTCATCCGCTTGACGGCAGCTGCGCTGATTGGAGCTGCAACAGTCTTTTCGTCTTGCAAGAAAGTCATAGACGAAACAACAGTGAAAGAAATCATCATCACTGACCCTGCAAGCAAAAGCCTAACTTTGGAGCAGGGAGATGACCACCAAATCTACTATGATGTCCGCCCCGCATCGGCTTTGAACACCGCAGTCATCGACTGGAGCAGCAGTGATGAGAGTGTGGCGGGCGTAATCGGGCTTAACAGGATTTACGCCTATGCGCCCGGAAACGCCACAATCACAGGAAAATGCGGCGATGCCGAAGTGGAAATCGAAGTCACCGTCACTAAAGTTCAAGTCACATCGTTCACTGCACCGGAAAAGCTCACGATTTATGTCGGTT
>JALFCH010000111.1 GCA_022771245.1 Rikenellaceae bacterium
CTGCGGCTGTAATTCACTCCGAAATCGGTAATCCAGGCATCTTCCGGTTTGAGTGCAGTGTTTCCGTATCCCGGGTAGAATTTGTCGTTGAATGTAGGCACACGATAGGACCTGCGGCCAGAAAGCACTATGTCGAACCCACGGAATGCGGTGAGTCTCAGGCCGAGGGAAGGGGAGACGGCGTAGTTGTGGCCTCCGTCTTTGTCGAATACTCCGTTGTATTCAACTGCCAGGTCGGCTTTGAAGATATCGAGTATGAATGAGGTCGCGATGGAGGTGAAGACTCCGTTGCGTGTGGCCGTGTAGAGGTTGGACTCCAGATTGTTCCATTGATAGTCCAAGGCTGCTGATGCTGTCCACCAGTCGAAAATCCTGAACTGGTGGGAGGTGTTGAGCTGCACTTCGTTTTGGGTGTAGTTGGAGTTGCCCCAGGTGGAGAAGTAGTCGAGTTTGTCAAGGGCGTATTTCACGCTTGCGTTGAGTTTGTAAACGCTGCCGAAATTCTGGCTGACAAGCCCCTGGATGAAGCCGTTCATATCTCCCTGACGGTCTGTGGACGGCCAGCTCAATGAACCCGGAGTGCCTCTTCTGGCAAGGTTGAAATGTGCCTTTGCCTTCCAGAATCCTCCGTTTGTGCTGCCCTTGAGGTCCAGACCGGCTTTCATCTGTTTTATGTCATTGTTGCCAAGCGGGTCATTGTCCGGCTTCAGATAGTCTCCCTTGCTGTAGATGCCCGACATATTGGCCCCGAGCACGATTTTGTCCCCCAGTCTGAAATCCATCCTTGCATAAGGAAGGGCGGTGCCGAAAGAGCCTCCGCTGAGCCTGAAATCACCTGCAACTATTCTTCCGTCAATGAATTCCGGCTCCGAGGACAGGAAGGAAATGCTGTTCTGGGTGTAGTCCACCACGGCTTTGCCATAATGTTCCAGACCTATCATCCCGAGGTCCACCTGGCCGCTCTGCACATTGTTGGCGCGTACCCCGTCTATGTAGATTGCGGTGTGGGCGCTGCCAAGCCCTCTGAGTCCTGCGGTTTTAAGCCCGCTGTAGCCGCCGTAGTCGCTGATGCTGACTCCCGGAATCTGCTGCAGCACTTCTGTGGCATTGAATGAACCGTTGATGTCGATTGTGTCTGTGAGTGATACCACCACTCCTCTGTCGGCAACCACTGTGGCCACCTTGATGCTGTCTGTCGTTTCGACAGCCCCGGCAGGAGCGCCAACCAGCATCCCCGCCGTCAAAAATAAAGAAAATAACATATTTGATACGCCTTTATGGATGCTTGACCCCGAGCCTCCTGATTTGACTTGATTGCGGCAGGTCTTCTGACTCGTTCCGTTTGCGGGCCTTCTCATCCATAAGGACAATGGCATCTTTCCGTAAACTCTTGAGGAACATACAGCTGCGGGCACAGTTCCGGCATCTCACCGGCTTCCCTTTTGACGGATGTCCCATAGATGTTCTGCACCCACGGTGTCATCCGTACCGAAATCCGGCGCAAAGTTAGAAAAAAATTTTCAGGCCATTGCCTGAGCCAGTTCAGCGAGTTTGTCGATGTCGGAGGAATGCATGCGGCTGCGGATGGTCACTGTCGGCTCGACAACTTCCATATTCTTCATCTGCCCGAGCATTTCTTTCATAAGTCTGCCTGCACAAGGTGCCCAACTGCCGTTTTCTATCAGCCCTACCTTCCTGTCACACAGACCTTTGATCTGGAGCAGGTGAATGAAATTGTACATAGGGGTGAAGATGTAGTTGTCGTAGGAAGCGGCTGCCAGCACGATTTTCGGGTATCTGAAGGCTTCCGCAAGCACGGCTGAAAGGTCGCAGCGGCAGAGGTCGAACTCAACTGTTTCAACTCCCTTTTCGCGGAGCATCTCAGAGAGTTTGAGGGCTGCTGCCTCCGTGCCTCCGTGCATTGAGGCGTAGGCTATCAGAACCCCTTCTGTCTCAGGCTCATAGCGGCTCCATTTGTCGTAGAGGCTGATATAATGGCCGAAATCCGAGTCTATGATTGGACCGTGAAGAGGGCATATTCTTTTGATAGGGAGGGCGGAGGCCTTTTTCAGCAGGGCCTGCACCGGAGCACCGTATTTTCCGACTATATTGCAGTAGTACCGTCTCGCCTCGCTGTCCCAGTCTTTGTCTTCGCTGCTGTAGAAACCGCATTCCGAGAGGGCTCCGAATTTGCCGAAACCGTCGGCGCTGTAGAGTGTTCCGTCAAATTCATCGAAGGATACCATAACTTCAGGCCAGTGGACCATAGGTGCGGACACGAATTTGAGACTGTGTTTGCCCAACTCCAGCACCTGGCCTTCTTTCATCGCCATTGTGCGGCCTTCACGTGACAGATTCTCAAAGAATTGCGGAATCATAGCCAGAGCCTTTGCCCCGGCAACTATGGTCATGGATGGATATTTTTCTGCCACTGCCGCAATGACTGACGAATGGTCCGGTTCGAGATGATGCACCACAAGATAGTCGGGAATGCGTCCGTCCAGGGCTGTTTCCAGCTTTGCCAACCATTCCTCAGCCTTGCGGGAGTCCACAGTGTCGAGTATGGCTGTCTTTTCGTCAAGAATCAGATATGAATTGTAGGAGACGCCTTGAGGCACTTTGTACTGGCCCTCAAAAAGGTCTATGCTGAGGTCGTCCGTTCCGATGTAGATGATGTCTGTGCTGATTGATTTCATTTTCGTGTTTCAATTTGGCAGTTTGCATTTTTTCACTTGCAAATATAGTCATAATTGTTTGATTGGAATTGCATAAAATGCTATATTTGCGAGACAAACTGACTAATGACAAAAATATGACAAGAACAAGTTTTGCCGGTCTGGACCTGAAATCCCCAATCATCGTGGGCAGCAACAGCCAGACTGCGTCCATAGACAAAATCCTTGAGTTTGAAAGTGCCGGTGCCGGTGCAGTGGTCCTGAAATCGCTTTTCCAGGAGAGCATCGAAAAGGAAATCGCCTCGGCGGTCTCAGACGAACATCCGGAGGCATACGACTACATCAGTGCCTATGTGGGAGCCCGCGCTCTTGAGGACTATGTGAATCTCATCAGGACAGCCAAGAGCCGTGTGTCGATTCCTGTCATTGCTTCCATAGCCTGCAACACTGACGGAAAATGGGAAGAGTTCTCCAAGACCATCGAGCAGGCAGGTGCAGACGCATTGGAACTCAATGTAATGAGCCTTTGCACAGCGAGGAACGGGAAGCCGGGGGATTTCGAGCAGATGCACATCGACATCGTGGAGCACGTATGCTCGCTCGTGAAAATTCCTGTGATTGTGAAACTCGGTGCAAACCTTTCCAATCCGGTGGCCCTTTGTGACCAGCTCTATGCTCACGGGGCAAAGGCTGTGGTTCTGTTCAACCGTTTCTATCCGACTGACATCGACATCGAGAAGATGAGCTTCACAACCGGAGATCCTTTCACCACCGCTTCTGACCTTGCTTCAAATCTCAGGTGGGCAGGAATAGTCTCAGCATCAGTTAAGAAACTGGACGTGGCTGTTTCGGGCGGTGTCCAGGGCTGGGAAGGCATTGTGAAGTCCGTGCTTTGCGGTGCTGCAGCCGTTGAGGTGGCAAGTGCCATCATCAGGAACGGCGCGAAGTGGATTACCGAGGCCAATGAAGGTCTCTCTGCCTGGATGAAAGGCAAGTCTTTCGGGGCAATCGCTGATTTCAGAGGCAAGATGAACGCTTCCGACCCTGAGAATGCCGACAAACTTTTCAGGACCCAGTTCCTCAAGTATTTCAGTTCTGTTCATTGAGTTTTAGTGAAACATTTTTAATACCGATCAATATGAAAAAGTACGTATGTGATGTATGCGGATGGGAATATGACCCTGAAGTAGGCTACCCTGAAGGCGGAATTGCTCCCGGCACTGCTTGGGAAGATGTTCCTGAGGATTTCGTATGCCCTCTCTGCGGAGTAGGCAAGGACGAATTTTCTGCAGAATAGTCTTTTCGGCCCGCAAATTACCTTTGTCTGAGTTTCAGACCAGTCCGGCTGGTCCTTCGGGAGCACCGGACTTTTTCTATATCAAAAATGGAACCTGCCCATATAAAAAAAAGAACCAGACCCATATAAAACAAAGGAACCGGCCCCATAGACCAGTTCCTTAAAATAAAGGCAGAACCGTAAGCCGGATTCTGTTTTGGCTTGTCATTTATCTTCGCAACCTACCCCCCGGCAGCGGGCGAGCAACCCTTGATTGCCGGTATATTTGGTCTTGCAGGTCCCGGTGCCGTACCCCGACTGTGTCGCCACAGACGGTCGTGAGCTCTTGCCTCGCGTTTTCACCCTTGCTGCGGCCGGGCCGTTCCCGTGGGCGTACCCGTTACCTTCGTGCAGCGGTCATTTTCTGTTACAGCTCTCATAAAGTTACCTCCATCAGTGCTTTCCACTGCGGGATGCTCTATCCTGTCCGGACTTTCCTCAGCTTTCGCCGCGACAAACCGTTCTGCCTTTTTCTTCAAAATAGCTTCCGCCTTAAGCTTTGTATCCAGCCTTGCGCTCACGGCGGTCATTTCTCCTGTTTATGCGCTGGACTTCACGCTCCAGGAAAGGAGTGATGTCCTCACAATGCTTGTGGCACTGCATCGACTTGGAATACATCCTTCCTATGCAGAAATTGGAGTGCTCGCATCCGCTGCAGTGATTTTCGTCTGCCTTGAGCTTGTTCACAAAATCCGTGTCCTCAAGAACTGCCCTTCCCATCTGGAAAAGCGGAAAACCGTTTTCAAGCACCTTGCGCGCGTCCTCTCCTGTGGTCACTCCGCCCACATAAATGAAAGGATAGTCCGGCATTGCCGCCTTGAACTTGAGCGCATCCTCCATAAAGAAGAGATGCTTGAAAGTTACTGTCGGACACACAGCCCAGGAACCGATATACAGGCATATTTTCAGCCACCACTGGGATGCAGGCAGATAGTGGGCTATGGCCTTGGTCGGGAATTCTCCGCGCATCACATACTGTGGTGCCCTGCTCACAAATCCTCCGCTGAGGGTTATGGCATCCACTCCGAGCCTGCGCAGCTCCTTTGCCACCTCAATCAGCTCATCCACTTCCTGGCCGCCCCTGAATCCGTCGCGGGTGTTGAGCTTGGCTGTCACCGCAATCTTGCCGTCCGCAGCCTTTACTACCTCCCTGATGCACTCGCGCATAAAGTTCATCCTGTTGTCCAGGCTGCCCCCGTAGCGGTCGTGACGGTGGTTGGTGTAGGGCGAAAGGAACTGGGAAATCAGGTAACCGTGTCCGGCGTGAATCTCCACGGCATCGAACCCGGCCTTCATAGCCAGCCTCACTGCGTCTCCATAGGCTTTCACCACCTCGTCTATGTCCTTCTGGTTCATCTTTCTGTGGAAAGTGGGGGAGTAGAGGTTGAATCCGCTGCTCGCTCCTATAGGCATCTGTCCGCAGGTTCTCCTGTGAGTCATATTTCCGCAGTGTCCGAGCTGTATGCTCGCCTTGGCTCCTTCAGCGTGCACTGCATCAGTCAGCTTTTTGAGTTCCGGAACAATTTCTTCCCTCATCCAGAGCTGGGAGTCGAAACTGATTCCGCTTCTGCAAACAGCCGCATAGGCGACCGTAGTCATTCCAATGCCGCCTTTTGCCACTGCCCTGTGGTAGTTGAAAAGCTCTTCTGTCGGTCCGTTGTTCTTGCCCATTCCCTCGAATGCAGCTGAACGTATGGTCCTGTTGCGCAGTTCTATAGGGCCGAGTTTGTAAGGTGTAAAAATTTCGCTCATTTCAAATCAAATATAAGCGGCAATTCACCGCAATTGGTTTACCAGATGAAAGGTATGAGGTTCTTCTTGTTCAGGGAAGTGTATTCCTCCCCGAATTCCTCTTCGTACTTTGCAGTCAGGGATTTGGCTCTCGGACCCAGGTTCGCGAATGTCCAGACTGCAAAGAGGAGTCCGGCAGGGGACCAGGTCAGGATGGCATATCCTGTCCACTCGACGAGTTCTCCGAAATAATTGGCGCTCGTCACATATTTGTACATACCTTTCTTTGGAATATAGTGTTTGGTGTCTCCTGGTTTGCGCAGGCTGCGGATCACGTGGTCCGAATTGATGTTGATTGCCATTCCGACAAAGAAAATCACGGTGCCGATGATGAACCTCGGGTCGAAGAACCATTCGGCGGTGTAGTAGCCATCGGGCGCCTGGGCAGGCATAAGTCCAGGAATGCCGAACATCCAGCCTGCGATGAGGAAGGAATTCAAAGTGTTGAAAACCATACCCATAGCCATAATCGCAACCGGTGTTGTGCTCTTGCCTTTCATAAGCAGCGGGAAGATGAACGACCTCTGGAAATAGTGCAGTAGAAACAGCCCGGCCATAAAATAGAGCACTCCAGTGCAGTTCCCGTCCACAACCCCCGTCAGTCCCATACCTTCGCCCGGTCCTTCAAGGGCATATATCAAGGTATAATACAGAAGGAAAAGGAAGGACGGAGCCTCCATAAGCACCCACGCCACTTTGTTCGGCAGCACAGGGCCCCATTTCCCGTTGGACAGATACCCGTAGCCCGCTTTGAAATAGAAAAGCATCACAAAGACGAAAACCGCGAGCACCGCCATTACTATCAGAACAGTGTAATATAAATTCATAAGTATGTCTGTGCAAAAACGCGCAAATTTAGCAATTTTTTTTATTATTTCATTTTTGGGTTGCGGCAACGCCGAAAAAAGCCTATCTTTGCACCCCTGTTGGGAATATCGTCGTTCCTTAACTAATGACAAAACAAGGAGGAAATATGAACACAAAGTACGTATTCGTAACAGGTGGAGTGGCATCGTCGCTCGGAAAAGGAATCATATCGGCATCTCTTGCCAAACTTCTCCAGGCACGCGGCCTGAAAGTTACCATCCAGAAATTCGACCCGTACATAAATATAGACCCGGGCACTCTGAACCCCTATGAACACGGCGAATGCTATGTGACTGAAGACGGGGCAGAGACCGACCTCGACCTCGGGCATTACGAGCGCTTCCTCGGTGTTTACACCTCCAAGGCCAACAATGTCACCACAGGAAAAATCTACAACACGGTAATCAGCAAGGAAAGGGAGGGAGCATACCTGGGCAAGACCGTGCAGATAGTTCCCCATATCACGGACGAAATAAAGCGCCGTATGATGCTCCTGTCCAAGACCGGGGATTACGATGTCATCATCACCGAAATTGGCGGTACTGTCGGGGATATGGAGTCCGAACCTTTCGTGGAGGCTGTGCGTCAGCTGCAATGGGAACTGCCTGAGGAAGACTGCGTTACCATACATCTTACCCTGGTTCCTTATTTGAGCGCAGCCAAGGAACTCAAGACCAAGCCGACCCAGCATTCGGTGCAGAAACTGCAGCAGGACGGTGTGCAGCCGGATATAATAGTCTGCAGGACCGAGCACGAACTCTCCCCTGAGTTGCGCAAGAAAGTGGCGCTGTTCTGCAATGTCAAGCCGGGCCACGTGATCCAGTCCATCGATGCTGACTCGATTTACAAGGTGCCGTTGAAGATGCAGGAGGAAAAACTTGATATATTGGTACTCAATCATTTCGGTCTCACTTGTCCTGAACCTGACCTGAGCAGATGGAACGAATTCCTCTATCGTCTGGACCATCCGAAAACCTCGGTAAACATAGCCCTTGTCGGAAAATACAATCTTCAGGATGCCTACAAGTCCATACGCGAGGCTTTCGTGCACGCCGGGGCTGAAAACGAATGTCGGGTCAATGTGGTTTACATCCATTCCGAGGGCATCAATGACTCCAATGCAGCGGAATTGCTCAAGGATATGGACGGGGTGCTCGTGGCTCCGGGCTTTGGCGAGAGGGGCCTCGAGGGCAAGATTGCTGCTGTGAGATATGCCCGCGAGAATGGAGTGCCTTTCTTCGGAATATGTCTGGGTATGCAGATGTGCGTGGTGGAATTTGCCCGCAACGTGCTCGGTATGAAGGGGGCTCACTCGACTGAGGTGAATCCGGGGACAGAATATCCGGTCATCAATCTTATGGAGGACCAGAAGAGTACCACTTCAAAGGGTGGCACTATGAGGCTGGGTGCCTACAAATGCGAGCTTCGTCCGGGCTTCCTTGCGGAAAAGATTTACGGCAAGTCCATCATTTCGGAGCGCCACCGTCACAGATACGAATTCAACAGCGACTATCTCAATGCCTTCGAGCAGGCGGGAATGTTCTCCACGGGACGCAATCCGGACACCAAACTGGTTGAGATTGTGGAGATTCCGGAACATCCGTTCTTTGTGGGAGTGCAGTTCCACCCTGAATACAAGAGCACACCGGAGAATCCTCAGCCTCTCTTTGTGGCATTTGTGAAAGCGGCGATGCAGAGGAAGAAATGAGAAATCTGATGCTCATATTTCTGATGTCCGCGCTCTTGTTCTCCTGCGGAAACGGCTCCTCAGGAAAGATTGTGGAGCCTGTGAAATACAGACTTGAGGTCGTGGCGGAATATCCCCATTCGAGGACTTCCTACACCCAGGGCCTGTTTTTCCGCGATGGCCAGCTGTATGAGAGCACGGGTCAGAGAGGGGAGTCCCGTTTCGGGAAGATGGACCTGCGGACGGGAGAATTGGAGAGCCTCGTGAGCCTGGAGGACAGATATTTCGGGGAAGGCAGCTGCTTTTTCGACGGGCGGCTCTACTACCTCACTTGGAGGGGCTTTGTGGCCTGCACCTACGACGAAAACACTTTTGCGCACAAGGGCAATATTACCTGTCCCCGCGAGGGATGGGGCTTGACCACTGACGGAAAGTCTCTGATTATGAGCGACGGTAGTTCAAGCCTGTGGTTTATGGATGCGAAACTCAAAACTCTCAGGCGGATAAGCGTCAAGAGCAAGGGCAAGTCCGTGGGGTGGCTTAATGAGCTGGAATGGATTGACGGGAAGATTTGGGCCAATGTTTACACCACGGATAAGATAGTGATTATCAATCCTGAAAACGGAATTGTTGAGGGAATTGTGGATTGCACGGGGCTGCTGGATGAGAGCCTCAGGGACAATACCACCGACGTGCTTAACGGCATTGCCTGGAATCCGTCGGACGGAAAAATATACCTTACAGGAAAGAACTGGCCCCGTATTTTCGAGGTCAGGATTGTTCCGGAATAATACACCCGGCAAGTCCGGATGCAAAACATATTAAGCGGGGGTACTTGAATCTTTCCCTTGCCTTGAATTGCCTTAATCCAGGTCGGTTCAGAGCACGGGCGGATTCAGGTTGAGAGATACCCATTGAACCTGATGCGGTTAATACCGCCGAAGGGAATGCGACAATCTCATAGCCCCTCGTATAGTATTAATTTATAATTAAATGCTTTATGCGAGGAATTTTATTTCTTATGGCGGCACTTACGGTTTCTGCCAATCAGGACCCGACTCCGGGAGTCGGAAATGAAACTGAAAAAATCGATTCAGCAGTGGTTGTGGCCTCACGTGCCGGTGCAAATACACCTGTGACCTACACCACTATAGGAAAGGAAGAACTTTCCCGAAGCAACCCGATCAATTCCCTGCCTATGAACCTGAGTATGCAGCCTTCTGTAGTTTCAGTAAATGAAGGCGGTACAGGTCTGGGCTATTCCAAAATGACAGTGCGTGGTGTGAAAGGTTCGCAAATCAATGTCACACTGAACGGTATCACCCTCAACGATGCCGAATCCCAGGAAGTTTTCTGGGTGAACATTCATGCCTTGGGCAATATGCTCACCGGTGTTCAGCTCCAGAGAGGACTCGGAACTTCCGCAAACGGAGCCGGAGCATTTGGAGCCAGCATCAATATGAACACTGCCACAGCCGGTTCTGCACCACGTTTCCATATTGAGCAGTCAGCCGGCAGTTACGGCACCGCAACCACCTCAGTTGCAGCTGCCACCGGCCTCACCAAAAGCGGATTCTATGCCCAGGGAGCCTTCAGTTTCGGACGCACCGACGGTTATATCCGCAATGCCTTCGGCAAGGTTATTTCCGGAATGGCAGTGCTGGGTTGGATGGATGAAAACGATTCCGTGCGTCTGACCTATCTCGTGGGCAGCCAGAGAACCGGACTTACCTGGGACGGAATATCCTACAACACCTATCTCGTGGACCGCACCTACAACGGTCTCGGCAAATACAAAGATGACGAAGGCAACACCAAGTACTACGACAACGAGACCGACAACTATGTCCAGCACCACGTCCAGTTCAACTACACCCACGCCTTCAACAACGGTCTGAGCTGGTCCAACACCCTGAACTACACCCGTGGAGACGGCTATTACGAGCAGTACAAGGCCGACAAGAAATTCACCAAGTACGGGCTGGAATACCCTCTGGATGATGCAGGCAATGTCATACAGAAATACACCGACTTCATCATAGACAAGTCGAAGGCAAACAACTATCTTGTCTTCAATTCCGACCTTATGTACCGCAGCAGCCTCATAGATGTGACAGGAGGATTGAGCCTTTCCGGCTACAACGGCAACCACTTCGGCAATGTCCTCTGGAGCAGATACTATGAAACTGATTACGACTATGCAGACAGGTGGTATTTCAACAGTGGCAACAAGTATGAGGCAAATCTCTATGCCAGAGGTGAATACAAACCTTTGGAATGGCTCACCACCTATCTCGACCTCCAGTACAGGCACGTGACTCTGGTGATGAAGGGAGAGGATGACGACTTTGCGCCGCTCGACCACCGCGAAAACTGGGACTTCTTCAATCCTCGGGCCGGTGTCACATTCCATTTGAACGGACACAAGGCTTATGTGAGTGCAGCCTGGGGACACCGTGAGCCTGGCCGTAGCGATATAAAGGATGTTATCATCAACAACAATTACGGTGCGAAAAAGGAGGAACTCCGTCCTGAAAAGATGGCAGATGTGGAAATCGGCTACGAGTATTCCAATTCCAAGGTGACTGCAAGCGCCAATTTCTATTTTATGGAATATTTCGATATGCTCCTTGCCACAGGCCGCATCAGCGACTCCGGTTACGCAATCAAGGAAAATGTGGGCAGGGGTTACAGACGCGGTCTCGAACTCGGTCTTGCCTGGCAGCCGCTTTCAGTTATGAGATTCGATGCCAACCTCACCCTCAGCCGCAACCGCCTCAAGAATTTCACTGCCTATATTCCTGAGTACAACAACTCAAACGACTGGGATCTGACCGGCAACCACGTTGTTGAAGAATATCACAACACGGCCATTCTGATGTCTCCGTCTGTGATTGCAAGCGGCCAGCTGAGCGTGACTCCTTTCAAGAATTTGATGAGCAATTCATTGAAAACCACGACCTTGACTCTTGGTGGAAAATACGTGGGCAAACAGTACTGGGACAACACCCAGAGTGCTGACCGCTGTATTCCGGGCTATTTCGTTGCAAATGTGGCGCTTTCTCACGAGTTCGACGTGAAACACGGAGTCATAGGTCTGAGTGCTTATGTGAACAACGCCCTGAATGCCAAGTACTATGCTGACGTATGGGTGGGACGCTCCTACCTCAAGGCAGAAGATGTGATATATCAGGAAGAAGGCGTATTCCCTCAGGCTCCAGTCAACTTTATGTTCAAGGTCAATTACACTTTCTGAGACAGCCTTGCTTCAGGAAAATTTCAGCATTCCCCTCGATTTGGGGCTGCATATTGAAAAATTATTCGTAAATTGGCGGCTTGTGCGTACAGGCCGCTTTTTTTTGACTGCCCGCCGACAGAACCAATAACACCACATATTATGACAGAAAATTATTTGGATATCGCATCGCGTTTCGAACTTCAGGGGGAAATCTCCGAAATCAAGCCTCTCGGTGAGGGATTTATTAACGACACTCTCATCGTGCGCACCAAGGGAGACGCTCCCGATTATATATTGCAGCGCAAGAACAAGGCAGTATTCCCAGACGTGCCGGCTATGATGAACAATATCAGTATGGTCACCAACCACATTAAGGCCAAAGTTGCTGACCCGATGCGTGAGACTCTCACAGTTGTCCCGGCAAAGGACGGAAAAAACTATTACCGGGACGCGGACGGTGAGTTTTGGGCAGTTTGTACCTTCATTCCGGACACTCTTTCCTACACGCAGGCTGATTCACCCGAACTCGCATATCAGGGAGGAGTCGGAATAGGACGCTTCCAGAGCCTGCTCTCCGATTTCAAGCAGCCGCTTGCGGAGGTCATCAAAGGTTTCCATAACCTGCCTTGGAGATTCAAGCAATGGGATGAAGCGGTGAAAAATGATGCGGCCGGAAGGGTTGCAGCCTGTGCCGAAGAAATATCCTGGATAGAATCCCGCAGGGAAAGGATACTTGCATTCGCACAACTTGTGGAAGATGGCACACTGCCTATGCGTGTAACCCATAACGACACCAAAATCAGCAATATACTTTTCGATGCTGACACCCGTGAAGTGCTCTGCGCCATAGACCTCGACACAGTGATGTCCGCGACCGTGCTCAACGATGTGGGAGATGCCCTCCGCTGCTACACCAATACCGGAGCCGAAGATGCACCGGACCTTGACACCGTGTCTATGTCTCTGGATATGTTCAGGGCCTATATTGACGGTTATCTGAGTGAAGCCGCATCCTTCCTCTGTCCTGCGGAAATCGAAAATCTTGCATTCTCAGGCATATATATCACATTTGAGCAGGTGCTGCGCTTCCTTATGGACTATCTCAACGGGGACACATACTATAAAATCAAATATCCGGAGCACAACCTCGTCCGCACCAGGGCTCAGTTCAAACTCCTTTGCTCGATGGAGGAGCAGTATTCCGAAATGTGCAAGGTGGTGGATGAACTTGTCGCAAAATACCGCAGTTAAGATAACCTCCTTTGAGGTGTGGAAAATCGCCATTGAGACTGATATATGGAAAGTCAGAAACATTACACCGAAATCCTGGCCAAATGGCTGCTGGCGGCCTTTGTTGCTGTCATAGCCTGGCTGCTGTTCAGGCAGTTCGGAAGCGTTGTGGTTTACGTGCTGCTTGCAGGAGTGGTCTCCCTCATCGCAAAGCCCCTGAAAATGATGCTTGCTAAAATCCGCATCAAGGGCCACAGGGCTCCGGACTGGTTTCTGGCGATTCTGTCCATACTGCTCATACTGGTGATTTTCTGCGGTATAATAGCCGGGCTTGCGCCTATGGTCAAGGAAGTTATTTCAGATGTGGCTTCCGTCACGGGCGACACCTCTCTCGGGGCCATATCCAGCAATCTGGCGGAGTTGAACGCCTACCTCGTGAATACTTTTGACCTCGACCCGGGCTTCAGAATTGAGGTGGCCATCCTGCATCAGGTAAAGTCCTTGATCAACGTAAACATTTTCGGCAATGTGATAGGCTCCGTGGCCTCTGCTCTTGCCAGTTTCGGAATAGGACTTTTTTCGGTGGTTTTCATAGCCTTCTTCTTTATCCGTGACGAGAAACTTTTCTCCCGCATAATCTGCGCCCTTGCTCCTGACCGTCACGAAGATGAAGTGGCACAGTCGCTTTCCGATGTCGAACATCTTCTGTCCCGCTACTTTATAGGTCTGATAGTGGAAATGAGTTGCGTGGGACTGATTGATTTTCTCGGACTATGGGCAATCGCCCGCCTCGAACTGGGTACAGCCATAGGTATAGGCTTTATGGCAGGACTTCTCAATATCATTCCTTATGTCGGTCCGCTTCTGGGTGGGGTGCTCGGGACCATAATAGCAATGACAATACGCTATTGCGGAACGGGAGCCTGCGGATTGGATATAGGATTCTGGGGATTTTTGGCCATCCTTGTGGCTATATTCATGCTTGCCCAGCTGGTGGACAATTTCATTCTGCAACCTGTAATCTACTCCACAAGCATTCAGGCCAGTCCGCTGGAAATCTTCATAGTGATGCTCCTCGCCGGCACAATGGGCGGAATCCTGGGAATGCTCACCGCAATTCCGGCTTATACTGTTGTCCGGGTAGTGGCCGGGAGATTTTTCCCGCAGGTCAAGTTCATTCGGAGGCTTTTGGGGCTTGAAGAGCCGAAAATGTGACAAATTTCCTCTATTTTGTGACGAAATTTATCGAATTTGGATTTTAGCCCTTGCAGAATTTTTTTTAAAAATAATCAAGTTTTTCAAAAATTTTGTTTAATGCATAGTGAAATTTTGTATATTTGACGCGATAAGTACTTTTAGAACAAACAGTTAAGACACTATGTCCGTCGGAAATACAACAATTTCACGCTTCTGCGCGTTTCTATGCTTGATTTTGTCGATTCCGTTGCTGGCTCCCGATGCTGATGCCAGGGAGTATAGGGACACCTTGTCCATATATTTCCGGAAGGGCAAGGCTGATTACGACAGCAGCTTCTTCGACAACGGCCGGAGATATGCGGAATTCTTTTCACGCCTTGACTCTGTCCTTACCGAAGGCGGGGGCAGAGGCAATTGCAATGTCAGATACCTCAACTATTTGGTTACCTGTTCTCCTGAAGGTCCTTTACCTGTCAACTACCGTCTCGTCAAGGAGAGATACGAAACCGTCATTGGGCTATTGCCGAATGTGGATTCAACAACCGTTACCTATGAACTTGATGACAAGCCTTGGCCGGACCTTCTCAATATGCTTGAGTCTGACCCCGGTCTTTCAGTTCCTTACAGGGATGAAGCAATTGCGGTTGTCCGTTCCATCATTGAGGGCAGTGCCACCTCTTCAGACCTTATCAGCCTGAGGGGTTCAGAGCCTTGGCGCTATATGGTGGATAATCTTTTCCCAAGTCTGAGGAGATTCAGGGTGATTGTGGCCGTCAGTTACACTGTGGAAGACCTCTCGGAAAGCTCATCGGCTTTGAAGCAGAAGGCCTCCCTGCCCGATGACTCACTTGTCTCAGGTCTCGCTCCTCTGCCATACTGTTACAATACGAAGCCTGAGATTCCAAAGAATTATATGATAGAATTGAAAACAAATCTATTGTATGATTTGGCAGCGGTGGCTAACCTCAGCTGCGAGGTGGGATTCGCCAAGCATTTCTCAGCTGAACTGCTCTTCACATTCAGCCCTTGGGATTACGGCAGGGAAACCTTACAGTTCAGAACAGCCCTTCTGCAGCCTGAGTTCCGCTACTGGTTCTCTGAAGGCTGGACCCGCCATTTCGTAGGACTCCACGCTCATTTGGGCTGGTACAATATTGCGCCAGGCGGCAAGGTCCGTTATCAGGACCACAACGGAAACTCCCCTCTGGTTGGAGTGGGACTCTCTTACGGTTATGTCGTACCGTTCACAAGTCATTGGGGAGCCGAATTCTCAGTCGGGGCCGGTTACGCATATCTCTCATACGACAAGTTTTACAACATTCATAACGGTGCCCTGTTCGGAACAGGCGAAAAGCACTATTTCGGACTTACAAAATTAGGGGTGTCAATTTATTACCGATTCTGATGATGAAAGCGAGAAATCATATTCTTTGCCTTTTGAGCATACTGTCGGTAATGATTACGGCAGGATGCAGGGGAATTATCGTACACGAATTCCCGGGACAGGACGGAGGTGAGATTGTCGATCCGACTCTCATCAATTTGAATATCAGGATAACTCCTTGTCCCCTCTTCTCTTTCTCGGAAGATGCCGCCCTTAGGGTAGAGACTTCCGACTATTACCCTGAGTCTGAACACAGTGTCCGCTATCTCCTGGAACTCCGGGTGAACGAAAGTTTCAACACAGACCTTGTGTACCGCGAGACCATAACCACCACTGAAGACCACCTCCAGGATGTCATTGAACGCAGTTTCAGTCTCCACGCCCTCCACTACAAAGTGCTTGTATGGCAAGACCTTACCGATTCTGCAGCACCGGAAGCGGATTACTGGTTCCACACCGGCCCTCTCACTGCAATCAAGGTCTATGAAAAGAACCTGTATGCCGGAGGCGGTGACAGCAAACAGGTTTCTTCAGCCGGACAGGAAGTGGACCTCAGCCCTTATATGGACGACTGGAACATCAATCTGGATATTGAAGTGCCGCTCATCAGGCCAGAATCCAAGTATATTATAGTCAGCTCCGACCTGCAGAAATTCACCAAGTCCTATATCGCAAATTACCCGACCAAGGCGGACCTCACACCTGAGCAGA
>JALFCH010000112.1 GCA_022771245.1 Rikenellaceae bacterium
CGGCCTTCTTTCACAGCGTATTCAACGAGTTTGCCCACAGCCTTGGTGTCCAGAGTCTTGAACGGATCGGAATCAAGAATCTTGTTGCCGAGGTAGTCGCCCATAAAGGTTCCGACATCGTCACGGGAGAATCCGAAGGTCATCTGGGTGAGGTCGTTGGTACCGAATGAGAAGAACTCAGCTGTCCTTGCCATTCTGTCTGCAGTGAGGGCTGCACGAGGGATCTCAATCATAGTACCGAACTTGTATGCAATCTCGAAACCGAACACAGCCTCAACTTCAGCGCGGATTTTCTCGCAGATTGCCTTCTGGAAGCGGAGCTCACGCTCGGAGATGGTTACAGGAACCATAATCTCAGGCATAGGGTTCAGACCTTCCTTCTTGAGTTCTGCAGCTGCAGTGAAGATTGCACGGAACTGAGTCTCGGAAATCATAGGGTAGGTAATGTGGAGACGCACACCTCTGTGACCCATCATAGGGTTCACTTCGTGGAGGGCTTCACCCCTCTTTGCAATCTCCTGCTCATCGATACCGAGCTCGGTTGCAAGTTCCTCTCTCTTATCGTGTCCCTGAGGAACGAACTCGTGGAGAGGCGGGTCGAGAAGACGGAAGGTAACAGGCTTGCCGTCCATAACCTTGAGTGTACCCTTGACAGCTGCCTTGATGTATGGCTCGAGCTCTGCAAGTGCTGAACGGCGCTCGTCGTCAGTCTTGGAGAGAATCATCTTGCGGAGTTTTGCAAGCGGAGTCTCGGAGTTCTTTCCATAGAACATATGCTCGATACGGAACAGACCGATACCTTCTGCACCGAAGGAAATTGCTCTTGCAGCATCCTCAGGAGTGTCGGCATTGGTACGCACGCCCATAGTCCTGAACTTGTCCACGATTTCCATAAACTTCACGAAACGAGGATTCTCGGAAGCGTCCATAGTGTCGAGAGCGGTTGCATAAACCAGACCCTTGGCACCGTTGAGGGAAACTGAATCGCCTTCCTTGATCACTGCGCCGCTCTTGAAGTGGGCTATCTTTGCATCCAGGTCGATGGTCATGGACTCGCAACCTACGATACAGCATTTGCCCCAACCGCGTGCTACGAGTGCAGCGTGTGAGGTCATACCTCCCTTCATGGTAAGGATACCAGCAGCGGCACGCATACCCTCAACGTCCTCAGGAGAAGTCTCCTCGCGGATGAGAATTGCCTTGATGCCCTTTGCAGCAGCTTCCATTGCAGCCTCGGATGAGAAAACTGCAACTCCCACTGCTCCACCCGGAGATGCAGGAAGACCGTTTGCGATTGCTGTTGCCTTCTTCTCTGATGCAGGGTCGAGGATAGGGTGGAGGATTTCGTCGAGCTGTGCAGGAGCCACACGGGTAACTGCGGTCTTCTCGTCAATCATTCCTTCCTCAAGCATATCCATAGCCATATTCAAAGCAGCGAGACCTGTTCTCTTTCCGATACGGCACTGGAGCATCCAGAGTTTGCCGTCCTGAATGGTGAACTCGATGTCCTGCATATCGTTGAAGTGTTCCTCGAGGTGAAGACGGATGTCGTCAAGCTCCTTGTAAACCTCAGGCATTGCGGTCTCGAGGGAAGCGAGGTCTGCGTTGTGAGGAGTCTTGGTGGCCTCGTTGAGAGGGTTAGGGGTGCGGATACCTGCAACCACGTCCTCTCCCTGTGCGTTGATGAGCCACTCTCCGTAGAATTTGTTGTCACCGTTGGCAGGGTTACGTGAGAAGGCCACACCTGTTGCGGATGTGTTGCCCATATTTCCGAACACCATTGACTGCACGTTAACGGCTGTACCCCAATCGTCAGGAATACCTTCGATTCTTCTGTAGGCGATGGCACGTTTTCCGTTCCAGGACTTGAACACGCCACCGATTGAACCCCAGAGCTGAGCCTCTGCGGTGTCAGGGAAATCCACGCCGAGAACTTCCTTCACGCGAACTTTGAAGCGGTCGCAGAGGTCCTTGAGTTCGTCAGCGGTGATGTCAGTGTCTGACTTGTAGCCTTTCTCCTCCTTGAGCTCTTCCATCATTCTGTCGAGCTGCTGGCGGATTCCCTTGCCGTCCTCCGGCTCGATTCCCTCAGCCTTCTCCATCACGACGTCTGAGTACATCATAATGAGACGGCGGTAAGCGTCATACACGAAACGGGGGTTGTTGGTCTTTGCAATCATACCCGGGATGGTTGCAGAGCAGAGACCGATGTTGAGGATGGTATCCATCATACCCGGCATAGAACTGCGGGCACCTGAACGGCAGCTCACCAGAAGCGGATTCTCCTTGTCACCGAACTTCATTCCCATTATTGCCTCAGTGGCCTTGAGAGCCTCGGCAACCTCTGCCTTGAGTTCTTCAGGATAACCGCCGCCGAGGGCATAGTACTCTGCACAGCACTCAGTTGTGATGGTGAATCCTGCCGGTACAGGGATTTCGAGAAGACACATTTCAGCAAGGTTTGCACCCTTTCCGCCGAGGAGGTTTCTCATAGTTCCATTGCCTTCTGCGGTTTTTCCGCCAAAGCGATAGACACGTTTCTTGTTGTTTTCCATATTTTGAAAAAATGTTAAATGTGATATATTTTCATTCAAAACTTATCATTCCGAAAGGCTGAATCTTCATCAATGGATAAATCCGCCTGCAAAGCGCCGCGAAGTTACAAAAAAATGGAGTATATCGGAAATTTTTCTTAAAGACATAAACGACATTCCGCAAAACACTTAAAATCCTCCACCCAATGATGCAATTATATTTTCAACTCCATTGCTCCGGGGCTCCAGCACCACACCCTTGAAAGCGGAAGAAACCGTGCCCACGCGGTAATATGCGACATCCTGCAGCAGAAACTGCGAATCCACATAATCTGCATCGGCTTCATTGAACTGGAGCAGCACCCCAGGGACTTCCGCAAATAGGAGTTTCATACGGTCGGGCTCATTATATGCCCGGCTCAATCCATTGACATTCAAAGATATGCCCAAGCCAGTGGAAGCTGCCAGCTTTTTTGCGGCCACGGCCAGTCCGCCATCGCAGACGGTTCTGGAGGAAAGCACCACCCCATCCTCCACAAGGTCTCTGACCACCTCGAAGCAATCTATGAAATAATCCGGATCGTCCATCACCGGGGCAGGTCCTCCACCCTCACCCAGACAGTTGGAAAGCAGAGAGCCTCCGAGCCGGAACTGGCAGGTGTCAAAGGGCAGATAGACCAGGAAGGTGGACTCGGGACAATCCCTGAGCACGGCCGAGCATTTTCTCTCATCGCCCATCCAGACCTGTCTGTCCATACCGAGAGCACAGTCAGGCCCGCCCACAGTCCATTGACGTTCCGGAGCCATATCATCTTCCTCCCAATCCTTGTCCGCCATATCCTCGTCTTCTTCCTCTGAGGTGTCGGCATAGGCAGCAAGAGCCGGAAAATAGGAATTCACGCACTCCCCTTCCGAATCCTCATAACCATAACCCATTATGCCCACCCCAAGGTCGTAAATGTACTCGGAGGCGCTGCGTACGCTGTTGTAGAAGGCTGCCATCCTGCCTATACCTTCGGAATTCCAGCTCCAGTCGGCCCACAGACGCAAGTCTTCCAGACGGAATTCACCCTCCAGCCACAGGCAGTCAATCAGGGCGGAGGCAATTCTTGCACGGGTAAAATTTTCTGGGTAGAGCAATTCGAAAGAACGGTCCTGGGCGGGGGAAGACGCTGTTGTCACTTTCTCCAGCAAGGACGCGAAATCCTCTTCGGTACATTTCAGGGACTCGGGACTCTGGTCCAGACATTCATCCCAGATGTCCTGAGCTGCAGTGGCGGCCTCTCCGGCAGCAAAATCTGCATCTTCAGCATCACAGGAGGCAGTTTCGGCGTTGTTTGCGGGTATCATACATTCTTCAAGAAGTTCGGCTGGAGTTACGTCCTGGCGTATTCCATCGAGTACATATCTTGAAAACAAAGCAGTTTGCTTACTTTTCATCAGCAAAAATCAATTGCGTCCAGAATACAAAATGTCGTTCATAGGTGACATCTGTGCAAAATTAGTTATTTTTGCGATTGCTGCAATAAAAGTTGCAAATCTTTGAAATATGACAGATTTTTTAGAAATGGACTACGACAAAATTGTCGAAAACATATTTACCCGTTTCCCCTCATTCCAGAGTCACGGTTCGGGGGCATATCATCCGGGACTTGCCAATATGCAGGCCTTCGACACCGAGCTGGGGCATCCTCACAGGGCCTACAGATGCGTACACGTGGCAGGGACCAACGGGAAGGGCTCGGTGAGCAGTATGATTGCTTCGTCTCTTGCGGCACGGGGGTTCAGGACGGGGCTTTATACCTCACCGCATCTGGTGGATTTCCGGGAGAGGGCCAGGATA
The DNA here is from genome assembly GCA_022771245.1 of Rikenellaceae bacterium. Classification (GTDB taxonomy): domain Bacteria; phylum Bacteroidota; class Bacteroidia; order Bacteroidales; family UBA932; genus Cryptobacteroides. The sequence continues at coordinate 4,378 of JALFCH010000112.1, forward strand.
TGTGACGGTTCGGGATGGACTATGGTGCCACGGGAATTTGTGGCGGAGTTCTGCCGCAAGTGGGGAGATGAGATGGACAGGCTGGGGCTGTCGTTCTTCGAGATTACCACGGCCATGGCCTTCGAATGGTTCAGGAGCGAGGGGGTGGACTTTGCGGTGATTGAGACGGGGCTCGGCGGGAGACTGGACAGCACCAATATCATCACTCCGGTGCTCAGCGTCATTACGGGAATCGGACTGGATCATTGTGATATATTGGGACATACGCTCCAGGATATAGCTTCGGAGAAGGCCGGAATCATCAAACCCGGGGTGAGAGCTGTGGTCTGGGGCCGGGACGAGGCCACGGGGCCGGTGTTCGAGAACGCAGCAAAGGCCCTTTCGGAGACGGAAACTACTCCGTTGGTGTTTGCGGACAGGGAAATCACAGAAGATTTGAGCCCGATACTGTCTGATATGGACCTGAGGGGCGACTATCAGCGGATAAATCTGAGGACGGCCGTCTGTGCCTTGAAATGCTTGGGAATAGATACTCGCAACAGTTACACCATCCAGGCTCTCCAGCACACCGCCGCCCGCACAGGATTAGCCGGAAGATGGCAGATAGTCAGCAACAACCCATTGACAATAATGGACATAGGCCACAATCCCGATGCTATGCAGCACAATTTCCGTCAGCTGGTCCGCACCATAAGGGAAGGCGGTTACACTGCGATAATAGTTTACGGCTCCGTCTCCGACAAAGACTACAAGACTGTCCTGAAAATGTTCCCTTCCGGTGTGCAGGTCATCTTCACCAATGCTCCAGGCAAGAGAGCCGAACCGGCAGCCTCACTTGCACAGGCGGCCTCCGAAGTCTGGACCGGGCCCGATGCCCCCACAACCGCCGGAATCTGCCCGCTGGTGGGCGATGCGATGCGCCTGGCAACGGAGCTGGCACAGAACTTGGAAAATGCCGGGAAAAAGCCGCTGATTTATGTCGGCGGCAGTTCCTATGTGGTGGCCCAAGCTATGAAATTACGGCAGCCCACCCCTCCCGAAAATGAATAAGTAATCCTCAAAAAAATAACCTGCATCATCTTTGAAAATCTGACGCAACTTATTATTTTCGTATTACTGTATGAAAAGAATCTCAGCAGCACTAATTCTCATTTCCCTTATGTCAACATTCTCACTTTTCGGCTCCGGTGACAGCCGTTCCAGGATAGACAGGCTCTGGAATGATTACAAAGAGTACGAATCCAGAGACCTGCCCGAAAAATCGGCAGAAACCTTGCTGAAAATACAGGAGTCAGCCAGGAAAGATGGCCTGCACTATGACTTCTTCAAGGCCTGGGAGGAGTATGTGAAAGTGATGTCCCGCCGCAATTGGAAACTGCGCGACAAACTCACAAGCGAAAAGGAACAGGCATTCCGGGAATTGGGCAATCCTGTGGTCTTGTATTCCGCAGGACTCGAACCCGACTTTCCCGCATTTGTGGAAAAATGGGAAAGCAGTCTGAAAAATGGACGCAATGAGGATTTCTGGCACAAGCGCCCGGTCGGTCTCAAAGGCGAAGTCGTGGCAAATCACATCAGCAATGACCTCGAATATGTGATTCTCTCTCAGATTTTCAGCCACAGGGCTGATTCTGCAAGCTGCCGGGCATACCTGAAAGCCCACCCCGACAACTATCCTGTGTCCGCACTCGTGGAGTACTCCTCCATAGAAGACCAGACCGGCTACGACAGTCTCAGGACCGAAAAGCTCATCAAAGCCTATAGGGATTTCGCCAGGAAATACGAGGGCAAGGCTGTGGGCACGATGGCCGGAATACGCGAATGCGCACTGATGTTCGAGATGATGAACTCCGGCAAAAAGGGCCGTTTCGTCAAGGAAAATGCCATCAACGGCAAATCCTGGACATCTGAGGACTACCTCAGGCTGAGCTCCCGGTGCAAGGAACTCTGCGACGAGAAAGACCGGTTCAGAGACGAAGAGAAACAGTTGCTTGAAAACGAAAACGGCGCTGAAAAACTGATTGGGCAATTGAAGGGCAGCGCTGTCTATGCCCAGATAAACGGCGACAAGGT
>JALFCH010000118.1 GCA_022771245.1 Rikenellaceae bacterium
ATTTTTCTCCATTGCCTTGCGCCACAAGTCCGGCTGAATATTCAAGGCTGTCCACAGGGCACCGGTATGCGGGACGAACATAATCACATAGTCCATACGGATTTTGGGTGGCTGGACATAGGAAGAATAATCCTTCTGCGAGAGTTCTTTCACGTGCTGGTTCAAGCTGGCAATATGCTCTTTGAGATAGCGCTGCCTGTCTTCCTCAGTTTCCGCATTCACATAGTCCACAAATGCGCTTAGAGATACCTTGGAGTCTATTATCACATCCCTGCTCTCATCCAGGTGCAGTATCACATCGGGACGGAGCATACTCCCCTGTTCATTGTAAACGGTCCGTCCGGAAGCATCCTTCAGTACAGCCTGCACATCATAATGCACTCCCGGTGTCAGGCCCTGAGACCGGAGCAATTCGTCCAGAACCGCCTCACCCCAGTCACCCTGCACTTTGGTACCGTGCCGGAGGGCGTTTGCGAGCTCGTCGGCACTCTTTCTGGCCGCCTCAGACTGGCGCATCATATTCTCTATGCCGGCCTTCATCTCCCCGCTCATCTGAGACTGTTTCAAAGCCGTATCGTTGAGCGCCTGTTTCATTTTTTCAATGGTCTCCTTCAATGGAGTCACCACCTGTCCAATATTTTCACGGCTGGAATCCGAAAACTCCTTCTGACGCTGCTTCAGCATATCCTCAGTTGCCGCCTTCAACTGCGCAGTCATCTTCCCCACCGTTTCGTCAAACTTCGCCTGTTGGGCAGCAAGGACTGTATCGAACTGGCTCTTTTGGGCATTCAAAGCCGCCTCATAGCGCTTACTGTCATCCTCACGTGAGGAAAGCAGCATATCATTCTTGGTTTGAAGCACCTGACAGGCCGACTGGCTGTCAGAAAGCAACTTTTCCAATTCGCCGACACGTTCCTGAGCATCGTATAGCAAAGCCTTCTGTCGGGAAGACAAATGTGAAGCCACCAAAACAGCAAGTGCAGCCCCGCAAAGCAGAGCTGCCAAACAAAGCAGAACTATAGCAGAAACACTCATACCTAACTTTTTACGGATATCAATAGTACTTGTAAAACAGGACTATGGATTCGATACCGGCGAAGAACTGGCTGAGCAGATAAGACTCATTCGGGGAATGAATCGTATCCCTTTCCAGTCCGAAGCCCATAAGCAGCGGGTCTATTCCGAGAATCTGCTGAAGGTCGGCAAGTACCGGAATGCTTCCGCCTCCGCGACTCGGAACCGGCTCTATACCATAGACTTCCGTCATTGCACGAGAGGCAGCCTGATAAGCCTTGGATGAAATCGGGATAAGGAAACCGTTGCCTCCGTGGGAAGGTTTTACCTCCACCTTGACATAGTCCGGAGCTATGGACTTGAAATGCTCCATAAACAATTCCGTTATGCGCCCGCTGTCCTGATTCGGCACCAGACGCATCGATATCTTGGCGTGGGCCTCGGAAGGAAGCACAGTCTTCGAGCCTACTCCTGTGTATCCGCCCCATATACCACATACATCCAGGCAGGGGCGTATGCCTGTACGCTCCAGGGTTGAATAGCCCTTTTCGCCTTTAACTTCCTTAATATCAAGGAATTCCTTATATTCATCCAAATCGAAAGGAGCCCTTGCGAGCTGGGCCCTGTCCTGAGCAGACAACTCCACGACATCGTCATAGAATCCCTTGACAGTAACTCTGCCATCCTCGTCTATGAGCGAAGAAATCATATCGCAGAGCACATTTATCGGATTTGCCACAGCTCCGCCATAATGTCCGGAATGCAGGTCCTTGTTCGGCCCGGTGACCTTCACTTCAACATAGGAAAGCCCGCGCATTCCGCAGTTTATGGAAGGCACCTTGTCGGAAATCATAGTCGTGTCCGAAACCAGAATCACCGAAGCCGACAATTTCTCCCGGTTATCAGCCGCCCACTTTGCCAGGGATGGGCTGCCGATTTCCTCCTCGCCTTCTAATATGAACTTGACATTATGCTTCAAAAGGCCATTGCGGCAGAGGTATTCGAAAGCCTTGACGTGCATAAAAAGCTGCCCCTTGTCGTCATTAGCACCTCTGGCATAGATGGCCCCGTCCCTGATTTCGGGTTCGAACGGGTCTGATTTCCAGAGTTCGAAAGGCTCAGCGGGCTGCACGTCATAATGGCCATAGACCAGCACCGTAGGCAGAGACTCAGACACCATCTTTTGTGCGAAAACCACCGGGGCCCCGTCTGTGGGACAAATTTCGGCCAGGTCTGCACCCGCCTCACGGAGCAATTCAGCAAGACGTTCCGCACAACGGAGCATTTCCTCCTTGCGGGATGGGTCGGAACTGACGGAAGGTATTCTCAATAGCGAGAACAACTCCTCGAAAAAACGGCTTTCATTAGCCTTGATGTATTCCTTGATATTCTCTGCCATTTTACTTTTCAAGTTTAGTGCGTGCGTAATCCAATGTGAGGTCAAAAACCTTGGCCTCGGAAGAAGGTGCATCGTACATGGCATCCGTCATAATCCTCTCGCAAATAGCCCTGAGGCCCCTGGCTCCGAGTTTTTCCTTGATTGCTGTGTCCACAATCAGGTCCATTACCTCCGGTTCCACCTTGAGTTGAATGCCGTCGAGCGCAAAAATCTTTTCGTACTGGCGCATAATGGCGTTTTTAGGCTCAGTGAGAATGCGGAGCAGTGCCTCCCTGTCCAGATTGTCCAGATAGGTAACTACAGGCAGACGGCCGATTATTTCAGGGATGAGACCGTAGGCACGCAAGTCGGCCGGCTCCACATATTGGAGCAGATTTTCCTTGTCAATCTGGGCTTTGTTCGCTGAACCATAGCCAATTACCTGAGTGTTCAACCTCTGTGCAATCCTTCTCTCAATGCCCTCGAACGCACCACCGCAGATGAAAAGTATGTTCTGGGTGTTCACGTGCACGAATTCCTGCTCAGGATGTTTGCGGCCACCTTTAGGAGGTACGTTCACGACATTGCCCTCCAGAAGTTTCAACATCGCCTGCTGAACGCCTTCGCCGGACACATCCCGGGTTATTGAAGGATTGTCGCTCTTGCGGGCAATCTTGTCGATTTCATCTATGAAGACTATACCCCTCTCAGCCTGTTCCACATCGTAGTCCGACTCCTGCAGCAGCCTGGAAAGAATGCTCTCCACATCCTCCCCCACATAGCCGGCCTCTGTGAGAACAGTTGCATCCACGATTGTGAAAGGCACATCGAGCAACTTGGCTATGGTCCTGGCCATCAATGTCTTGCCTGTACCTGTCGGCCCCACCATCAGGATATTGCTCTTCTCGAGCTCCACATCGTCCGCCTTGCGGTTCTGATTGTCCTGAAGCCTCTTGTAATGATTGTAAACTGCCACAGAAAGCAGTTTCTTGGCTCTGTCCTGTCCAATCACATATTGGTCGAGGAATGCGTGGATTTCCTTGGGTTTGAGCAACTTGCCATTGGATTCGGGCTTACGGGCGCTTTTGCGGTACTCCCTTTCACTCTCCTCCAGCATTCCGTGCGCAGCCTCCACGCAGTCTGAACATATCCAGGAGTCTATTCCCTGGAAAAGGAAGGGAACCTCCTCTTCAGGCCTGCCGCAGAAGCAGCAATGTTTCTGACTGTTGTTCTTTTTGCTCATTTCTTCCGGCTCAAAATTTCGTCTATCATTCCATAGGCCTTGGCCTCCTCCGCACTCATCCAATAGTCACGGTCACCGTCGGCAGCAATCTTCTCCATCGGCTGTCCGGAATGTTCTGAAATGATTTTGTAGAGTTCAGTGCGGGTTTTCTCAATCTCCCTTGCAGCAATGAGTATGTCTGACGCCTGCCCCTGTGCACCTCCAAGAGGCTGATGGATAAGCACTCTGGAATGAGGCAGAGCAGACCTCTTGCCCTTTTCACCGGCGCAAAGCAGCACAGATGCCATTGAAGCTGCAAGCCCTGTGCAGATTGTTGCCACATCGGGTTCCACCAGCTGCATAGTGTCATAGATTCCCAAGCCTGAAGTCACCTGTCCTCCAGGAGAATTGATATAGAGGGATATGTCAGCAGACGGATCAGTCGATGCAAGGAAGAGCAGCTGTGCCTGGATGATATTTGCCACATCGTCATCAATCGGCACTCCGAGAAAAATGATGCGGTCCATCATCAGGCGGCTGAAAACGTCCATTGCGACTGCATTCAGCTTGCGCTCTTCAATAATGGTCGGATTCAGATAAGTGTCAAGCACAGCCGCACCCCTGTTTCGGGACACGGCTGTCTGATAATCGTGCATCTTCAAAGATGACACTCCCCTCTCCGACTTTGCGAATTTTTCAAAGTCTGTCATAGAAAAGTAGGATTATTTCAGCTCACGGAACTGCTCCACGCTCACTGACTTCTTATTAATCTTCAATTCCGGTTTTACGGCTGCAATGGCCTTCTCGCTTTCAACCTGTTCCACTATGCGGCGGCTCTGGTTTTCATCGGCAAGGATGGACTTGGCATAATTGTCCAACTGCTCTGCAGGCACATTCGGCATTCCGTACATTGCGAACTGATATGCTGCAAATCCCCTTGCGCTCGCAAGTATGTCCTCCTGCTCGATCTTCACTCCGTATTTCTTGAGAAGGAAGTCACGCACAAGGCTCCAGCGGTAATCCTCTGCAAATGCATCGAATTCCTTGTCAATCTGTTCTGCAGTGAACTTGCCTTCATTGGCAACCTTGAGCCATTTCTTCATAAAGGTTTCAGGCAGTTTGAGGTCAGCCTTCTTCACCAGATACTCGCGGATGTCCCTTGAAAGACGGTATTCTGTCTCGTTGGCATATTCAGCCACAAGCCTTTCCTCGATCTTGGCATCGAAACCGGCTTCGTCTGCCACTACTCCCTCACCGAAGATCTTGTCGTAGGTTTCAGTGGTCAGAGGAGCTGATGTGAAAGTCTTGACGGTCTTGACAGTCAGCTTGTACACAGGGTCAATGCCCTCAAGCTCTTCCTTCTTCACCTTGATGAGCGCAGCCCTGTCGGCTTCGTTCTCAAAAGCCTCGTTCACGTTCACCTCGAAGCTGTCACCTGCCTTCACGCCCACGAACTGGCTCTTGCAGGCCTCGCTCACGTTGCGGAGAGCGATATAGGTGCTCTCTATGCGGTTCTCTCCCTGCTCAAGGTCAGCAATGATGAAGTCATCGGCCTTTGCTTCGTCTCCATCCTCGAGTGAACCGTACTGCTTGAGAAGATTATCCTTCATTTCCTTCTTTGCCTCGTCTGAAACCTTGATTTCGTAAGAAGTAATCTTGTCCTCCTTTCCGAACTCGAGTTTCACTTCAGGGTTGCAGGCAATCTCAAATGTGAAATTGAATGTATTTCCATTGGTCCAGTCGTTTTCAGGCTGATTGTCTGCTGGAAGAGGCTCTCCGATAACGCTGAGTTTCTCGTCCTTGATGAAGCTTGTGAGCTCGTGTGAAATCACCTCGTTGACTGAATCCACCAGTGCGCTTGCACCATACATCTTCTCTATAAGTGATGCCGGCACCATACCTTTGCGGAAACCCTTGATTTCAGCCCTGCGACGGATATCCGAGAGTTTCTTTTTGCGGTTCTCTGCATAATCTGACGGCTCCACGGTGAGTGCCACCTCAATATTGAGCTCGTCGATGTTGTTCTTTGTCAATTTCATAATCTGTAATTTAATATATTATTTCTTTGTTTTTCTTGCTTTCGGATACACCACCCTTGCGTGATATACCTGCTGTATGTATTCTTTAAGAGTCTCGCTCATTGTGGTGAGTTCCTTGATTGTGATGTCTGAATCATTGAACTGCTGTTCCTGGAACTTGCCTAAAAGTATGCGGTCCACAAGTTCTGAAATACCCTTGGGAGTTTTGTCCTTGAGAGTGCGGGATGCGGCCTCCAAAGCATCACATATCATCAGAATCACCTGTTCCCTCGTGGTCGGACGCGGCCCCGGATACATAAAGTCTGCAACATCTTCAGGGTCTCCCCCGTTATTGACGTAAGTATTGTAAAAATATGCTGTGCGGGTGGTACCGTGATGCGTGGATATGAACTCCCGGATCACCCTGGGCAATTTATATTTCTCGGCAAGTGCCTGTCCATCAGTGACGTGGCGTATAATCGCTTTGGCACTCTCCTTGGGGTCAAGAGACTTGTGATAATCTCCTCCATCGTTCTCCACAAAGCAAAGGGGGTTCAGGCTCTTGCCTATGTCGTGATAGAGTGCGGCAGTCCTGACCAGCACTTCATCGGCACCGATGCTTCGTGCTGCTGCCCCTGCGAAATTAGCCACCTGCAGACTATGCTGGAATGTGCCCGGTGCCTTTTCGGCAAGTTCCCTCAGAGCCTTGCTGTTGGTGTCGGCCAATTCGAGCAGTCTGGATGTGGACACCAGGTTGAAAATCTTTTCAAACAGATAAATGAACGGATAGAAGGCCACGGAAATCAAGGATCCTATGAAAAGTCGGAAGATGATCCAATAGTCCACACCTGCAAGCCCTTCCACGCACCTGAAGGAGAACCACACAGCCGACAGCACCACAAAAACGATGAATGCATTGATGAACTGCAGCCATCCCCGGTTGAAGAATTTGAAAACATATATGCTCACTATTCCTGCAACAAGGTTCATGACAAATAGTTCCACACCGCTGCGGGCAAACAGGAGGAGGGGCACAAGACTTATTATATATACAGGCAGAATGAGCCTCTTCCTGAAAAAGGCCAGGAGGTAGTAGGCAAACAGAGGAAAAGGTACGAGATAAATGCTATTGGGAGATGCAGGACCTATCCTCGATGCAGTCAGGGCCGACAGGAAGAAGATCAGCAGCAGATATGTGTACTTGTTGAACTGGGTGAATATAACGGGAGATGTCAACTGAATCGTGAAGAAAATCACCAGAACCAGAGCAAAAGCAAGAAGGGAATTACCCAACCACTGGATGAGCCGGTTACCCCTGTAGCCGACACTTGCATCGTATTCCGCCTTGTAGGAATTGAGCAATTGCTCCACCTCCGAAGTCACAATCTCCCCGTTTGACACGATTACCTGACCTGCCGATACCAGCCCTTTGGTAGGTGAAATTTCCGGAACGCTTTCTGAATGAATCGTATGGGACATCTGCTCATCCAATTTCAGATCCGGCACGATCAAGTCATAGATGCCGGACACGGTGCACAACGAATCTGCATAAGGAAAAGCAGAAAGGGAAGCCTGCAGTTCAAGTATTGCTGAGGAACGTGAATAGATTTCCTCAGACGGAAGCCTTTCGGCCCTTTTCTCGACCTGAAGATAGACCTGCTGCCAGTCATAGTCTCCATCCTGGCTGTTTGCAAAATAGTCCTCATCGGCAACCACTCCCCTCTGGTAAATACTGTTAAGAGATAAAGCCACACTGCGGCGGAAGGCCTTGTAGTTGTCAAGATTCTTGGAATTAAGGTCCTGCACGGCCTTAATGCCGATACGGGCATCCTTTTTATAATAAGGTATGACAGATTTCTGTGCCGAATTGCGTTCCTGCAGCAGTTCTGCCCCTGTCTTAAGTATAGGAAAATCGAATTCTGCCACAAGGGTCTGGTACATCCATGGTGCTCCTTTGGAATACTTGTAATTGAAACTCGTACTCCTCGGCATCAGCAGCACGAGAAGTACGAAAAGTATAGTCAACGGAACATAGACTTTATAGTCCTTTGGCAACTTGTCTCCCATAAGTAATATGAAAAAATTAAGTTGCGTCAGATTTGAATTAGATTTTCGAGGTCAGATTTTCACCCGAAGAAGGAGCATAGCCGAAGCTATGTGACTGATGAGGGAGGAAATATGAACCGAAAAGATTTTCAAAGATGATGCAAGTTATTTTTTGAGGATTACTAAATTAAGCGTCAACGTTTGCGTAGTGGGCGTTCTGCTCAATGAACTCGCGACGAGGCGGAACATCGTCACCCATAAGCATAGAGAAGGTGAGGTCAGCAGCTGCCGCATCCTGGATGGTAATCTGGCGCAGGGTACGGTGCTTCGGGTCCATAGTGGTGTAGGCCAGCTGTTCGTCGCTCATCTCTCCGAGACCTTTGTAGCGCTGGACCGTAACACCCTTTTCTGACCCTTTCCCAAGTTTGTCGGTCGCCTCCCTGCGCTGGTCATCAGTCCAGCAGTAGATTTCCTCCTTGCCCTTCTTCACCAGGTAGAGAGGCGGAGTGGCGAGATAGACATATCCGTTCTTGATGAGGTCGAACATATAGCGGAAGAAGAAAGTCAGAATGAGGGTTGCAATGTGGGAACCGTCCACATCGGCATCCGTCATTATTATCACCTTATGATAGCGCAACTTACTCAGGTTCAGAGCCTTGCTATCTTCCTCAGTGCCCACTGTCACACCCAGTGCAGTATATATATTCCGAATTTCCTCGCTTTCGAACACCCTGTGTGTAAGGGCTTTCTCCACGTTCAGAATCTTACCCCTGAGCGGAAGTATGGCCTGGGTCTGGCGGTCACGCCCCTGTTTTGCAGTACCGCCTGCGGAATCTCCCTCGACGAGGAAAAGCTCGCATTTCTCCGGGTCCCTTTCGGAACAGTCGGCGAGTTTGCCGGGCATTCCTGCACCGGACATAACGGATTTGCGCTGCACGAGTTCGCGTGCCCTCCTGGCTTCGTGACGGGCTGTGGCAGCAAGTATGACCTTGTCCACTATGGCTTTCGCTTCCTTAGGGTTCTCTTCGAGGAAAGCCTCAAGTGCTGCGGAAACAGCCTGAGATACGGCTGGATCCACTTCCCCGTTACCGAGTTTGGTCTTGGTCTGACCTTCAAACTGAGGTTCTGCAACCTTCACTGAAATCACAGCGGCAAGTCCTTCACGGAAATCTTCTGCAGCAAGGTCGAACTTGAGTTTGGAAAGGAAGTTGTTCTTCTCAGCATAAGCCTTGAGGGTCTTGGTAAGTCCCCTGCGGAAACCGGTAAGATGAGTACCTCCCTCTATGGTGTTGATATTGTTGACATAGGAACGGACCTCCTCCGAAAATCCCGAATTGTATTGCATTGCAACCTCAATAGGAATAATCTTGCTGGTCTCAAGGCAAATCACCGAACTGATGGGCTCATTGCGGGAAATCGAATTCATATATTCGACGTACTGCTTGAGTCCTTCTTCGGAATAGAAAACTTCCGTACCCGGATGAATGGCATCCATATATTCCTTGCCTCCGTCTTCTTTCGGCTCGCGCAAATCTGTGAGGGACAACTTGATACCCTTGTTCAGGAAGGCCAATTCGCGAAGTCTGTCGGCGAGGGTCTTGTAGCGGTACAGAGTGGTCACGGTGAAAATCTCCGCATCAGGATGGAAGGTCACAATCGTACCCGTGTCATTGGCCTCTCCTTCAACGTGGACAGGTGCCAGAGGCTTGCCCTTGGAGAACTCCTGAACGAAAATCTTGCCTTCTCTGTGCACCTCGGCGCGGAGATAGTCGGAAAGTGCGTTCACGCAGCTGACACCCACACCGTGCAATCCTCCGGAAACCTTATAACTGTCCTTGGAGAATTTTCCGCCGGCGTGAAGGACGGTAAGAACCACCTCCAATGCAGAGCGTTTTTCCTTCTCGTGCATACCTGTCGGGATACCTCTTCCGTCATCCTTGACTGTGATTGAATTGTCAGGATTGATGAAAACCTCTATGTTTTTGCAGTATCCGGCAAGAGCTTCGTCGATACTGTTGTCCACAACCTCATAAACCAGATGATGAAGACCCCTTTCACCAATGTCTCCGATGTACATGGAAGGTCTTTTCCTCACTGCCTCAAGCCCTTCGAGGACCTGTATGCTGTTTGCGGAATACTGCTGTTCCGCCTGCTTCGTTTCTTCGTTCTCTATCATTTTCAGTCTTGCATTTCTATATGTTTACGGAAACCCGAAATATCTTGCAAATATAGTAAATCTTATCTAAAAAGACAAACTCAGACCCGCTATGATCTTCGGTCCCCTTTCGGAATACAGGGGCGTGCTGTAAATTGTCTGACCCGTAAACCTGTTGGCTTTGATCCAGACGGAAATCATATTGTTGCAGATATATCCTGCGCTGAGATACGGGTCTCCATAGGCGGGAAGCTTGAAATCCTGCACAGTAGCGCTGCCGCAATGAACCTGCATTGGAGTTGAGAACTCGCAACCTAATCCGAAATGCAATCGTTTCATAATGTTGAAGCGAATGTCAAGGTTACCGGTCAGGGCTGCCGGCAGAACATATGATTGAGGAGCATCATTACGGAGATACAGGTCGGTGTAGAGCAACTTCAGGCCAACTGTTCCCCAATCGTCGGAATATTCAGCCTCTGCCCTTGCATTCAGTTGCCCGGCATTTGCATAGCCGATTGAATAATACGGCACATCAGAGGCATCTTCTCCAGTTCTCAAGGTCAAAGCGGCAAAATCGATAGCTTCTAAAGCAAGTGACGCTTTTTCAGCATAGGAAACAGATAAGTTATACGAGAAAACCGACCTTATACTGCCTCTCAGACCGAATTCTGCATTGACTCTTTCGACTTCGTTTTTCAGCACCGGACCAGTGATGGCAGACTTCCCCTCCCGGTCGGCCTGCAAAGTCGCGGACCTTGAGAAAAGGCTGAAATGCCTGCGGTCTTCCACAAGAGAGGCATAGTTTCGGAGTTGCTCCCCTCCAGTGACGTTGAGATATATGTTAAGAGGAATATTACGGCATTCATATGAAACCTCGACATCAGGATAGGCATACTGGCTGAAAGAACTGCCACCATTCCAATTTTCCACCCCATCAGTCGTAACCGGTATGTCCAGACGCAATCCCGCCTTCACATACCAAGGTCCCTGCTGCCATACATACTGCGGCAGAAACTCGACTACCAATGCAGTATGATTCAAAGCATTGGAATAGAGAGCCACATCAGCCCCGGCATATAGTGAGAAACAACCCTTTTTCTTCATATTCGCCGTAAAGTCAAAGCCAAAGCGCATATTGTGTTGGAAAAGTACTGCATTGCCCGGGGCGGACTGTATATTGTCCCTTCCGAAACGATAGGAAAGATAAGCCGCATAATTGATTACTTTGGACGAAGGCCGCTTCGAATAGACCTTCAGGTCCGCCACCGCCTGGTCCAGACTCCTGACACTCAACCAATCCCTCTGCTGCAAACCCTTGTAGGCCGCAGTCAGGCTCAGCCCCGTCCTGGCCCAGTCATAACTGAAATTCAGACCAGCCTCATTGTCCATATCGTAGTTCCATCCGCCCCAATACTCCCTTTTACCGTCTGCATTGCGTGTCTGGATGAGCAGCCCGTCGGCATCAGCTGCCACTTTGCGGTAATCCCCCACGAATGAACGGTGACGTGCAAAAACCCCGAATGCACATTTATTTCCTCTGACCGGCTCATATACAAGGTCGAATTCGGGATAGAGATTGTAACCTGCCCCGACATTCATCCAGAACTGTCTGCCGTCCACCGTTCCCGACACAGGCTTGAGGTTCAAGTTGTACGGGTGGAACTCATATGCCCCGGAATAGGGTTTGTCGAAGACCTCATAACTGAAATTTTTCTCAAATATGTTCAGAGAATCCGGGGATGCCATTTCAATCTGGCTCTTTTCTCCCACTGAAGAATTGAAACTGAACTTGTTGGTCACCACCACAGTCTGGTTATGTCCATCCTGAGCCCCGAGCATATGCGGAACAGCGAACAGGGCTGCCATCACCAATGTCTTGTATATTGCTTTCATATCCTTCTTAATTCATTTGACTGATTCTGTCCAATCTGATCTGCACCTGTGCCAATATGTCATCATCCTCAGATTCAGGCTTATACCCGTCCCTGATGCTCTCGAATGTGGCACGGGCCTGCTCAATCTGCCCCCTTTCCGCAAAGGAATCCCCAAGCACGAGGAAAGCATCTGCCAGAAAACGGTTCTGTCCCGTACCGGATTCGGAGAATGCATACACCATAGCTTCCACGGCAGCATAGTCCGCCCTGTCAAACTTATCCTTAATCAGAATCAGGCGGGACTCGGCTCCGATTCCATCCATAGGATTACCTGCAAGAACTCTGAAAATATCCATAGCTTCGTCCCTGCGGCTGAGCGGCAGCAGCGATTTGGCTTTGATATAGAGAGCTTCCCTCTTCAATTCGGCAGAGGATGCAGCGTCAGACTCCACGGAGGAAGCGGCTTCTGCACAAACGACGAATTGGCGGGCCTTGTATGATGCACGCATCAGCCCGATCAAGCACGAATGACGCATCCTTTCATCCGAGATCGATTCATTCAGTATTGCGGAATAGGCAAGACTGGCTGTCTTATATTTCTCCAATGCAAGGCTCAAGTCCGCAAATTTCTGCATAGATGGCAGACGATAATCGGATTGCCCGGCATCAATGACAGTCTCATACAGATCGCAAGCTCTCTCGTACTGCTCATCCATCCTCAAACATTCAGCCAGACAATACCTGGCGTCTGTGACATAACGCCCTTGTGGATACTTGCTTATATAAGTTTCAAATGCAGTAAGAGCCTTGTCGTAGCGGGCATCGAAATAGAGTTGCTGGGCAGATGAATAGAAGAACTCCTCCCTTTCGTCCACTGTCTGGGCATCCCCCTTGCCAAGTTTTTCCATAAATGCAAGGTACTCTGCGGTCATCCCCTCGGCACGGCATACATTCTCTATTGCAAGCAGGGCATTGTCTGCATATTCAGAGCCGGGCATATTCTCCGCAACCCTCATATAAAGTCTCAGAGCAGATTCAGCATTGCCGGAATTCCTTTTGACCAAAGCCTTTTCCAGCAGCGCCTGGGCCACCTCGGAACTGTCCTTGACCTGAGAAATCACGCAGTCGAAACATTCCAATGCATCCTGCTGCCTGCCGGCTTCCATATAGCAGCGTCCAAGTTCTATCATCGCCGTGGAATAATCCCCCACCGCAGGCCTGGCAAGTTTCACTTCTTCCAGACACTTGATCTTGTCCTCTTTCCTGCCGGCCAGTCCGTATGCGATACCTGCCTGAAGATAAGGATATACATCGTCGGGGTCGAAATAGACCCGAGCCACCTCGGCATACTTGACTGCGGCACCCAGACAATCCTCCTTGATGAAAAGGCAGTCTGCCATACGTGTTTCCGCGTCCTTGCGTGCCACCCCCTTGCTTTGCGCTGAGGACAGGTATTCCGCAAACCAGCCTGAAGCCTGGTCCAGTTCACCGAGACGGAAATAGGAATATGCTATGTTGTAGGGTATAAGTTCTCCTTCTGCAGTCCCGGACAATGCCGAAGTGTGATAAAGGTCCTTGGAGAGGGCTATCGCATCCCTGTATTGACCATTGCGGTAGTGCAGTTCTGACAGCCAATATCTTGAGAGCTGATTGATGCCGCTATTCCGGTCCGAATAGAAAGTGACACTCTTAAGCAGGGGAACAGCATCCCTGAAAGCCCCT
>JALFCH010000119.1 GCA_022771245.1 Rikenellaceae bacterium
ACTGTAGAAGTGGCGTTTCCTGTAGGCCGACTGTATGATGAACGGTATCACTCCGGCAATCATCGCAAGGAGGAAATAAATGGGCTTTATGAGAAAAAAGAAGGAATCCGGATTTTCTATCTTTTCCCCGATGATGCCGAAAAGCCAGGGCAACATTCCGAAAAGCACGGCGGCCGGGATGCCGGCAGAGAGCAGGAGTATCCACCTCCCGTCCTTCAGCCCCAGGTAGATTATCAGCAGGAAATAGAGTCCGAAAATCGCGAAATAGGAGCTTGTGGTGAGCGTGAGAATGAAAATCAGGATTGCAAGCCCCGCCGCCACAATGTACCATCCTGAAAGTCCTTCCCTGTAGAGCATGAAAATGAATCCGCAATAGACGAGGGCCGAACCGGTCTCCTTCTGCATAATTATGGTGAGCATAGGGACCAGAATAATCATTGCTGTAATGAGGAAGTCCTTGACTTTTCCGATTTTATAGTCCGTCTGGCTCATCAGCTTTGCCAGCATCAGGGAGGTGGCTATTTTGGAAATCTCTGCAGGCTGGAATTTCACCGGGCCCAGGGAAATCCACGAGCGGGAGCCTTTCACGTCACCTCCTATGAAAATCACCAGGATGAGCAGCAGGATAGTGAGTACATAGATGGGTACAGACAGGCCTTCGTAGAGCCGGGGCGGTATGGCCAGAAGGATGAGGGTCGCGGCAACCAGGGATATGCCCAGCCATATTATCTGCTTGCCGCTGCGCAGGGAAGGGTCGAAGATATTGCCCCCGTCCACTGAATGCACCGAAGCGTAGATATTCATTATGCCTATGACCGTGATGATGAAATAGCAGGCTATCAGCCACCAGTCTATGGTCTGGCTGAAACTGCGGCGATTGTTTCTGGAATCATACAGTCCCATATCCGTCAATTCTTTTTCACCTTGTACATAAGGTCGGCATTCAACATCCTGTCCTCCAGGGGCTTACGCTTGTCGGAAATTTCCCCGTTGAGGTATTTTTCCACCAGCAGCGACGCAATGGGGGCGGCCCAGGCTGCTCCGAATCCTCCGTTCTCCACATAGGCGGCCACTGCTATTTTCGGGTTTTCTCTCGGCGCGAAGCAGATGAATACGGAATTGTCGTCTCCCCTCGGGTTCTGCGCGGTTCCGGTTTTTCCGCAAATCTCCAGTCCCTTGACTTCCGCCACGCTCGCCGTACCTCCCGAGCCGTATCCGCTGTTCACCGCACGGTACATTCCGTTTATGACTTTAGGGAAATGGCAGGTGTCCACTGCGGTGTAGTGCTTTTCCCTGTACTTGTTGTCAATTTTGTAATTGTCCGAGTCCTTGATGATGTGAGGAATGTAGTAGAATCCCCGGTTGGCAATGGTGGCGCAGAGGTTGGCAAGGTGCAGTGGAGTGCATCCCAACTCTCCCTGTCCTATGGAAAGGGAAATGACCGTCAGGGACTTCCAGCCTCCCTTGCGGTAGCGTTTGTCGTAATACTTGGCATCCGGCACGAAGCCCCCGAGTTCTGACGGGAAGTCACTGCCGAGTTTCTGCCCGAAACCGAAAGATTGCACATAGTCGTGCCAGGCATCCATCCCTTCGGCAACTCCCCCGTATTTCGGATTGTCCAGTATGTCCCTCAGCACATAGCAATAGTAGGCGTTGCAGGACATCATTATGGATTCTTCCAGGTTGAGAGGCGATTTGTGCACGTGGCAGCCCAATTTGTTCTTGCCGAAGTGGTAGCCTTTCGAGCAAGGATGCAGTGTGCCCGGATACACCACTCCCTCCTGAAGACCTATGAGAGCATTCACGAGCTTGAACACGGAACCGGGAGGATAGGGAGCCTGCACGGCCCTGTTGAACATAGGTTTGTATGGATTTTTGGAAATTTCGGAATAGTGGGTGCCTATGTCCGCGAGCATTTCCACATCAATTCCGGGGCTGGAAACCATCGTGAGTATCTCTCCGGTGGAAGGCTCGATTGCCACCAGGGACCCCACCTTGTTTGCCATAAGCATCTGCCCATAGTGCTGGAGTTCGGCATCAATGGTGGTCGTGATATCATTGCCCGGCACGGCTTCCTTGTCCATTTCCCCGTCTCTGAAACGGGTCTCAATGCGGTTGCTGGAATTGCGCAGATAGATATTGTAGCCCTTTTCTCCCCTGAGTTCCTTTTCCATAGCCGCTTCTATCCCTGTCTTGCCCGCATAGTCTCCGCTTCGGTATTCGTCAGGATGTTTCTTTATGAAATCCGCATCCACTTCGGAGACATAGCCCAGCAGGTTTCCTCCTGCATTGTAGGGATATTCCCTCACACTTCGCGCCTGTCCCCTGAATCCCGGGAACTTGTATGAGATTTCCGCGAATTTCATATATCTCTCCGGAGGCAGCTGTTTGAGGAAGGTCAGAGTCTGCCAACCTATGCGGCTGCGGAATCTGCGGTACTCGGCCATCTTCTCCCTTACGAATTCGGGCTCTATGGCCAGGGCAGTGCAGAATTCGAGAGTGTCGAAAGCTTTCACTTCCTTGGGCGTTACGAGCAGGTCATAGACCACCTTGTTGCCCACGAGGATATTGCCGTTGCGGTCGTGTATGATTCCTCTGGTGGGGTAGATGGTGGAATAGACCATCGAATTGTTGGAAGAGTCAATTTTGTATTTGTCGTCTATAATCTGGATGACGAAGAGTCTGGCTATCAGCGTGACAGCCACGGCTCCCAGACCGAAGAGGAGTTTTGTCTTGCGGTCCAGTATCATAGCTGCTCCCGGGTGTTGAGGTTAGAAAAAACGTGAGCAATGACAATCCCGACCGGAATGCTTGGGAGTAAGGACAGTCCTATTCGTGCCGCATTGAAACCAAGGCTGCGCTCACCTGCACTGTCAAGAGGTACATAAATCAGCAGGAAGAAGAGCGTGGCGGCAGAAATCATAGCAATCATCCGGAACCATCCAGGTTTGTTGACCGTCACGGGGTCCCTGCGCACCAGAGTGTCCCCACCCACGAAAAGCCTTATGAAAAAATCCCTGGCAAATGCCACGGGCACCAGCGCTGCAGCGTTCAGGCCGAGAACCCCGTCAGAAAGCATATCCACAACAAGTCCCATCAGGAAGGCTTCCAGCATTGTCCGTGCAATGCTGTGCTTGAGGGGGATGAAAAGCACAGTTACCGGCAGCAGGGTGAGTGTAACCATCGGCCCGAAGAAGAGATAGTTGCAGATCACCAGTTGCACCAGTATCACCATAAGGATGGCTGCAAGAATCAGTCTGTCACTTCTGTTCATTTTCGCCCTCCTTTTCCAGTTTTACAATTTCGGCTGCATCCAGATTTGTGACTATGGTGACGTACTTGAGCCTGCTGAAATCTTCGAACATCTTCACTTCGAGGTTCCAGGTGGCTCCGTCCTTGAGTCTTGAGGCGACTGTCACACCTATGGGTATATCCTTGGGGAAAATGGTGGAATAACCGCTGCTGTAAACGGTGTCTCCCAACTCAGTCATCAGGTGGTGCGGAATTTCCTGAAGCTCAGCATTCCGGCGGCCGTTCCAGCTCAAAGGACCCACCGGACCGTCCTTGCGCAATCTCGCACTCACATTCATATCCCTGTTCAGAAGGCTTATTGCATAGCAGTAATGGTCGCTTACCGCCTCCACAATGCCCACAATACCCTGTCCGGTGATAATGCCGGAACCTTCAATCACACCATCTTCAGCGCCCTTGTCGAGAATTATGTAATTGTGCTGCCTGTTGCGACTCATCTTTATGATATAGGCTCCTTTATAGCTGAATCTGGAATCGGTACTCTGTGCCACTCCCGAAACATCCGTCCTGTCAATGATAGCATTCAGCCTGGCATTTTCCTGAATCAGACGGAGGTTTTCGCTTGCAAGGGAGTCGTTGCAGCTGCGCAGTCTGAAATAGTCCCGGACCTGTTCTCCTCCGCCCCACAGCAGTTTCATAGTGCCCTGTCCGATCTCTCCGAACCAGCTTCGCTGCAGAACGTTGTTTGACCGCAGTATGGCAAGAGAGGCAGTCTCCAGGCAAAGAAAGACTGCCACTGTAATGATGGTAGTTATGGGATTGCTGCCTTTGCGCATCTATCGCATCAGGAATGAGAAGTCATCAGTGTGCTTGAGCGCGGTGCAGGTGCCTCGTGCAACGGCGCGCAGAGGGTCTTCCGCCACGTGGAACTGAATGTTCACCTTGTCAGAGAGTCTTTTGGCAAGTCCCCTGAGCAGAGCACCGCCGCCGGAGAGCCATATACCGCCCTGTACTATGTCTGAATAGAGCTCAGGAGGGGTCTGCTCCAGAACGTGGAGAACTCCGGCCTCGATTCTGGCTATGGATTTGTCCAGGCAGGTCGCCACTTCCTGATATGTGACTGTAGCCTCGACAGGATGGGCAGTCATAAGGTTCGGACCGTTCACAATCATAGGCTCCGGTTCCTCCTCAAGTTTGGTGAGCACCGAGCCGACGCGGATTTTGATCTGCTCTGCGGTGCTCTCACCCACACGGATATTGTGCTGCTGACGCATAAACTGCTGAATGTCACTTGTGAACACATCTCCGGCCACCTTGATACTGTCCTGCACCACTATTCCGCCGAGGGAAATCACTGCGATTTCAGTGGTTCCTCCTCCTATGTCCACAATCATATTTCCCTTTGCGGCCTGCACGTCCAGACCTATACCGAGGGCCGATGCCATAGGCTCATAAATGAGGTAGAGGTCCTTTCCGCCAGCGTGCTCGGAGGAGTCCCTGACAGCCCTCTTTTCCACCTCTGTACTTCCTGAAGGTATGCCCACCACCATCTTGATGTTTGGCTGGAAAAGACTTCTGCGGGTGGAGTTGATCTGTCTGATAAAGCCCCTTATCATCATCTCCGCAGCATCGAAGTCTGCTATGACTCCGTCCTTCAGCGGTCTTACGGTTTTGATTTTCGGGTTTTCCTTGCCCTGCATAGTCTTGGCCTTGTGGCCGAGGGCTATGGGTTTGCCGGTAACTATGTCGATGGCCACGATGCTCGGCTCGTCAAGTACAATCTGGTCGTTCTGAAGAATCACGGTATTGGCGGTTCCGAGGTCGATTGCCAACTCCTGTGTCAAGAATGAAAATGCCATTTTTATCTCTGTTTTTCTCGTTAATTCCTTTTATCCTGAGGCTTGCCTCTATGAAAAAATTTCAACCCGTAAAGATAAGCAAAATTTTGCAATTCCGCCAATATGGGTAACTTTGCAGAAGCAATATTCTGAACTATGGGACGAGAGAAGTATTTGATCGCGGTGGCTGCCGGAAAGGGCCTGAGGATGGGCGGGGAATTGCCCAAACAATACGTGGAGCTGGATGGACGGGCAATTTTGCACCGGACAATCGAGAGGTTCGTGGATGCGTGTCCGGACCTTAAAGTGGTGACTGTGCTCAATCCGGATTGGATTTCCTATTGGAAGGAGTATTGCTATTCCCACGCAATGGTGGTGCGTCAGCGTTTTGTCCCCGGAGGCATAACCCGCTTCCATTCAGTGCGCAATGCCCTCGAAGTGATTCCGGACGGGGCCTCTGTGGCAGTGCACGACGGGGTGCGTCCCTTTGTTTCCAAGACTTTGATACGCAGGCTTTTCAACCTTGCGGAAGAGCAGACTGCCGTGGTTCCGGTCCTGCCTTGCATAGACACTCTGAAAAAACTCGGGAAGGAGGATGGCAAACTGGTCTCTCTGCACGAAGACGTGGACCGTTCCTTACTGTATGGAGCGCAAACACCCCAGATTTTTCATTCCGAGGTGTTGCGTAAGGCCTATTGCCAACCTTTCGACCAACTCTTCACGGACGATGCTTCCGTAGTGGAGAGAAGCGGGGTGGACATATGCTATGTGGACGGGGAAAAGCTGAATTTCAAAATCACCACCCCCGAGGATATGAAGATGGCTTCAGCTCTGCTTGCTGCAGGTCTGGTGCAGTAATCCAAAGATGATGCAGCTTATTTTTTTGAGGATTACTTAATCCCTGTTTCTGGAAGAAAAACTCGTGTTCTGATATTCCTTAACCCAAATCTGTCTCTCGATTGGCTGGTCAAGGGATATCATAGTGTCTGTGGACTGCACGAAAGGCATTTTCTGGAGAGTGTTCACCAGTACCTGCATAAGGTGGTCGTGGTCGAAGCAATAGATTTTCACAAGCAGGGCATACTTTCCCGTAACAAAGTGACATTCAACCACTTCAGATATTTTTCTGAGTTCTTCCACCACTTCCGGATATTTGTTGCCCTCGGAAATGGAGATGCTCACGAATGCGCATATATTGAGACCTATTGCCTGAGGTTTGACCAGAACCCTGGACCCCGTTATGATTCCGTTGCTTTCCAGCCTCTTCACCCTCTGGTGTATGGCCGCTCCCGAGACTCCGCACTCTCTGGCAATCTCAAGAAAAGGTGTTCTTGCATTCTTTATGAGGAATGAAAGAATTTTCTGGTCTATGGCGTCGATTTGATATTTGACCATAACTTGACAAAGTTTGTTTTCAGCCCGCTAATTTAAACAAAAATCAACAAAAACCGTGTTTTTTGTTACAAAAAAATCGGTTCCGGGCTATTCGAAATAAAATCCCTCGTCTTCCCTTTCCTCAATTTCGCCCGCTGTCTGGCTGTCGGTCACCGTATTCTGGCGGGACCCGGTTGCCTCTGCCTCGCAACCTATGTTCATCGGGATGCCGGCAGGAGGGGTGAACCTGTCAGTCTCGCTGATGCCGAGGTTCCCGTTCCTGAGTACCTTCTGCATAAAAATACCCCAAATCGGCAGGGCCATATTCGAACCTCCTCCCAGGGCTGTGGAGCCGAAATGAATCTGACGGTCTTCTCCGCCCACCCATATTCCGGCGGTCAGTTTCGGAGTGTAGCCTATGAACCATCCGTCGGAGTTGTCGTTGGTGGTACCGGTCTTGCCTGCGATTTCGCCCTTCAGCCCATATTTGGCACGGAGCCTGATGCCGGTGCCGTGGTTCACCACCGACTGCATCATATCCACCATTTCATAGGCGGCATATTCGCTGATTGCCACCGACCTGTGATTGATGAACTCGCTGAGTCTGTTGCCGTTGCTGTCCTCGATGCGGGTCACGAAGAGGGGTTCTATTGCCATACCTCTGGACGGGAAGGTGTTGAAGGCGGCGACCATATCGAAAGGCATCTGGTCCGTGGAACCCACGCAAAGCGACTCCACTTCCTCGATATGTCCGTGTATGCCCATCTTGTGCATCATCTCAGCCATAGCCTTAGGACCGTATTGCTTCATCAGATATGCCGAGATATTGTTGGAACTTTTCGTCAGTCCCCATTTCAGGTTCACGGTCAGACCTATCCACTCGTCCTTGTCGGTGCTTCGCGGAGTCCAGGTGTCCTCTCCCACGATAAATGTTTGGGGCACATTCACAACTTCCGTGCAGGGGGTGAGACCGTCCTGCATCGCAAGAGAATAGAGGAAAGGCTTGATTGTGGAACCCACCTGCCTGCGGCCCTGACGGCAGTTGTCATACTTGAACCAGCGGTAATTCGGTCCTCCCACATAAGCCTTGACATGGCCCGTACCCGGCTCTATGGCCACGAAGGCGGCACGAAGGAAACCTTTGTAATATCGGATGGAATCGTCCGGTGACATGAGCGTGTCCGCATAACCCTTTTTGTTCCAGGCGAATACACGCATCGTGGTCTTTTCCTTGAAGGATGCCCTGATTTCGCTTTCGGAGGCTCCCGCTTTTTTCATATTTCTGTACCTGTCGCTCCATCTGCGTGCCTGCCCCATAAGGCGGTCTATGGTCTCCTGATCCACCTCGTGATAGAAGGGAGCCTTGCCATTGCGTCTTTGTTCACGGTTGAAGGATTTCTGAAGGTCCTTGCCAAGATGCTCTGCCACAGCTTCTTCTGCATATTTCTGCATATCGGAATCGATGGTGGAATAGATGCGGAGACCATCGCGGTAGAGGTCATATTTGGACCCGTCCGCCTTGCGGTTCTTTTCGAGCCATCCGTACAGCCCGTCATTTTCCCACCTCAATGAATCATACTGATAATCCTCGACATATTCATAATTCCTGCGCTTCGGCTCCTTGGCTTTCATCGTGCGCAGCAGCATATCCTTGAAATAAGGTCCGAGCCCGGCATTGTGGTCCTGCACCTTATGCGAAGACACGTTGATAGGAATCTGCTGGATGGAATCCCTCTGTGCCTCAGTTATATAGCCGGACTTCTCCATCTGCGAGATCACGAAATTCCTCCTCTGCAGCGACTTTTCGGGATTGATGACCGGGTTGTATCGGGTCGGTTTGTTCACCATTCCCACGAGGGTGGCGCTTTCTTCAATGGTGAGCTCGGACGGGTTCTTGGCGAAGAAGGTCCTGGATGCGGATTTGATGCCATAGGCGTTGCTGCCGAAGAATATGGCATTCATATACATATCCATAATCTCGTCCTTGGTGTAGTTGCGCTCCAGTTTCACCGCGGTAATCCATTCCTTGAGTTTCACCCAGACCATTTTCACCTTTGACCATCCGGGGATTCTGCTGCTTACGTCCTCGCGCGGATAGAGGGTTTTTGCCAGCTGCTGGGTGATGGTGCTTCCTCCTCCCTGACTGGAGTCTCCGCCTATGAGGGTTTTCACCAGCACTCGTCCCAGACTCTGGAAATCTATGCCCGAGTGTTTGTAGAAACGTGCATCTTCCGTAGCTACAGCCGCCTGCACCAGATAGGGCGACAACTCGTTGTAGGACGCGTAGAGGCGGTTTTCGTCGTGGACGGTCGTCAGAATCTCCCCGTTGGCGGCTATGATTTGCGTGGCAAGCTTGCTGTCGGGATTTTCAAGTTCACGGAATGAGGGTATGTCTGCAAAAGCCCACACAGCCAGCAGCAGTAAAGTCAGCAGCGCGAAAGGTGCCATAAACAATATCCAGAACCATTTCGTGATTTTTTTCTTAGTCTCGTCCTTCATATATTATATATGGTGTCAAAAATACTTCCATCAACATAGTCGGCTGCTTTTGCAGCGCCGAATTTGCAAAAATACGGAATAAATTTGGATAATTGCGGTGATTGTGTTTTACTTTGCAGTTTCATTTGAATTTGGCACTAAAAAAACGATATATGGCAGACAAGAAAAAGGCAACGGCAGAGAATCTGGTAATCGTCGAGTCTCCCGCAAAGGCGGGAACAATCCAGAAGTTTCTGGGCGAGGGTTTCATAGTCAAACCCAGTTTCGGACATATCAGGGACCTGCACGAGAGGGATTTGAGTATCGATATTGAAAAGGGGTTCGTACCTGAATATGAAGTGCCCTCAGACAAGAAAAAGGTGGTGTCTGAGCTTAAGAAACTGGCCTCCGGAGTTGAAACCGTCTGGTTGGCATCCGATGAAGACCGTGAGGGAGAGGCCATTTCCTGGCATCTGTACGAGACTTTGGGTCTGAAAAAGGAAAATACCAAAAGGATTGTTTTCCACGAAATAACGAAAAACGCCATTTTGCACGCAATAGAGACACCCCGGGACATAGATATGAACCTGGTGGATGCGCAGCAGGCCCGCAGGGTGCTGGACAGGCTCGTGGGTTTCGAACTGTCTCCGGTACTTTGGAGAAAGGTGCAGCCTAAACTTTCCGCAGGAAGGGTACAGTCTGTGGCTCTGAGGCTGATTGTGGATAGGGAAAGAGAAATACTCTCATTCAAAAGGAGCTCTTTCTACAGGATTGAGGCTCTGTTTCATCCGGAGAATTTCCCGGCTGGGGCCTATTTGAAGGCTGTGCTGGACAGGAAATTTGCCGACAGGGATTCCGCAGAGGCCTTTCTCCGCAGTTGCACTGGGGCCCGGTTCTCCGTGCTTTCAGTGGACAAGAAAGAGGGAACGAGGGTTCCGGCAGCTCCGTTTACCACTTCCACACTCCAGCAGGAGGCTTCCCGCAAGCTGCATATGTCTGTGAGCACCACTATGAGCGTTGCCCAGAAACTCTACGAAAGCGGACTCATTACCTATATGCGTACGGATTCAACCAATCTCTCGACCCTCGCCCTTGCGGCTTCCAGGGATTTTGTGACGGCAGAGTACGGCGCGGAATATTCCAGGACCCGCAACTACAAGACCCGGGCGGCAGGAGCGCAGGAGGCTCACGAAGCCATTCGCCCGACCTATATCGACAGGACGGCAATCAGCGGGACTCCGCAGGAACAGAGGCTCTATGAGTTGATATGGCGCAGGACCGTGGCTTCGCAGATGGCTGATGCCAAAGTTCTGCGTACCGACATCCGGATCGGGGCAGAAGGCATAGAGGGGCAATTCGTGGCACAATCCAGCGAAGTGCTGTTTGACGGTTTTCTCCGTCTCTATTCCGAAGGCCGCGATGACGAAACCCAGGACGAGGAGGAGGCAATCCTTCCGGGAATTGCATCGGGGATGAAACTGGATTGGGAGCAGATGAAGGCTGAATGCCGTTTCACCTCAGCTCCTCCGCGCTATTCCGAAGCCACTCTGGTCAAGAAACTGGAAGAACTCGGTATCGGAAGGCCTTCTACCTATGCTCCTACCATCACAACTCTGACCAAGGCAAGGGGTTATGTCGTGAAGGGGGACAAGAGCGGCAGTGTGGAAAAGGTGACTGACCTGCTGCTGTCCAAAGACGGAATCAAGACGGAGCAAAGGTCTGAAACCGTGGGCGCAGAGAAGAGCAAGCTCCTTCCGCAGGACATAGGAATCATTGTCACGGACTTTCTCGTGAAGAATTTCTCGGATATTCTCAGTTATGATTTCACAGCCAATGTGGAAAAGGAATTCGACTCCATTGCCGAAGGACAGCTTTCCTGGAACAAGGTCATTGCGGATTTCTATTCTCCTTTCCACAAGACGGTTGAAGACAGCCTGAGCAATAGGGAATACAGCCACGTGAGCCGGGAGTTGGGAGTGGATCCATCTGACGGACAGCCTGTTGTGGCCAAATTCGGACAATACGGACCTTATGTGCAGAAGGGCGAAGGCGAAAACCGCAAGTTTGCCAACCTGGCTCCGGGACAGATTATAGAAAGCCTCACCCTCGAGGATGCCCTGAAACTTTTCTCCCTTCCGAGGACTGTGGGCGAGCACGAAGGCATTCCTGTGGTCTGCACTTCAGGCCGTTTCGGACCTTATATAAAATATGGAGACCGCAATGTATCCCTGCCCCGCAAGTCCAATCCTCTCACAATCACCCTTGCTGAGTGCGTGGAAATCATAGAGGCAGCAGGCACGGCAAAGACCCGTGAGGTGCTCGCCGAGTTCGGGGACATTCAGGTAATCAACGGAAATTACGGACCATACATCAAATACGACGGAGGCAATTACAAGATTCCTGCAGGTAAGGATGCCAAGGCTCTGACTGAGCAGGATTGCCGGGAAATCATAGCCTCCACGAAACCATCCGGAAAACGAAGAACAAGAAAATAAACTATGGAAAATTTCAAAGGCAGGAGTCTCGCTGTAATCTACGGAAGTGATTCCTCAGAGTGGGAAATATCCTGCAGAAGCGGTCTTTTTACGGCGTCACAGATTGACGGCAGCCGTTTTGACGTGTATGAAATCTTTGCCCGTTTCGGCGATTGGAAAGTTGTGGCGGTGAGGCCCCTTGGAGGCGGGCGGGTGGAACTGGAACCGGCTCCCCAGGTGGACAAGACTGACTTTTCGGCCCTCGTGAACGGCAGGAAGGTGAAATTCGACTATGCCTATATAATGCAGCACGGCATACCGGGAGAGAACGGACAGCTGCAGGGTTATCTCCAGATGCTCCAGGTGCCATTCAGCAGCTGCAATTCTTTTGTTTCCACAATCATCTTCGACAAATTCTCCTGCAAATCCTATCTCAAGGATGTGGATTTCGTGCGTTGTGCCAAGGACATTTTCCTGCGCAAGGGAGAGTCACTCGAAGGCATAGAGGATAAGGTGACATCACAACTGGGCTATCCCGTGTTCGTGAAGCCTACGGATGGAGGCTCAAGTTTCGGAGTGACCAAGGTGAAGAGGGCTGAGGATCTGCGTGCGGCAATCGAATTTGCATTTGAGGATACGGCTACGGTTATGATTGAGGCTGGAGTGAGCGGAAGGGAAATCACCTGTGCGGTCTATCAGGACGGGGTTTCCGAGGTGGCTCTGCCTGTAATCGAGATAGTTACGGACCACGAGTTCTTCGACTATGAGGCCAAGTACAACGGTTTCAGTGAGGAAATTTGCCCGGCTCCGCTCGATGCCGCAATGACTGCCAAGGTGCAGGAAACTTCCCGCAAGATCTACAGTCAGCTCGGCTGCAAGGGGCTTGTGAGAGTGGACTATATACTCTGCGGTGAGGAACTCTATTTCCTGGAAATGAACACCATACCGGGAATGACGGCGGCTTCTCTCGTGCCGAAGATGGTAAGGACAGCCGGTTTGTCAATGACTGATTTCCTCAACACCGTGATTGACAGTACGGCGAGTCGCTGAACCTGTTTCCCCGGTAAGGAAGCTATGAAATTGAAGCAACTCATAGACCGGGCACGCCTGATGCTGACGGCGGAATATCCGGACCTTCGGGAGAGGGATGCCCTTGTGTCCGTTATGGTTGCGGATTTTCTGCATCTGCCGGGCTACGCTATTGTGACAGACCCTTTTGCAGAGATTCCCGAGATTGAGGCATCAGCCTTTCTGGATTGTGC
>JALFCH010000002.1 GCA_022771245.1 Rikenellaceae bacterium
CCTGCATAGTCACCTTGTCCGCATACCTTGTAACGGAACTTGCGGGGCTGTCATCCAGAAAATAGGCGTAGAAATTATAAGAATCAGTACTGCCAGTGGGATAATAGGTGGAGGAGGCGGCATCCACCCAATCCACATAGAGGTCAGTGCCGTTGAAATGAGCCTTGCGGCCTGCCCTGGACCCGGGAGTATCCAGAGACGCGTCTATGATGCAATCCGATGGATTTGTGCGGGCAGTAGAGGTAAAAGGCGCCTCAGTGCTGCGGTTGAAGGCATAGACATAAAGGTCCACATCCATAAAGGGATGGCCCTCGTCCGCATCCACCGCACCGCTGCCCCTGGTTTGGGCAGGGTCTCCAACGCCCACCAGCACAGGCACCGGAAGCAGGTCCTCGCTGTCGTCATACTCGCCTTCGACCACTCCCACCCACGCCCTGTCGGCACAGGAAAGGAGAAGGGCTGCAACGAGCATCAATATGAGAGTTGGCCTTCGCATACTTACAATTCCACATCAATCAGAACATCGGAGTCGAACCACTGTCCCACACCGTCACCGCCTCCGGTGCTTATGAAACTTTCCTGCCCCACAAGCAATTCCGGTGTTACGGCAAGTTCAAGGCTGCGGCTCGAGGTCATATATCTGCCCTCCTGCACCGCCGGAACCATAACTTTTTTGGATATGATAAGATCCCTGAGGTTTAATGCAGGGTGTAAAATCTTTTCAGAACCTGAAAAACTTGCACAGACACAAAGGCGAAGTATGCCCGGTCCGGTGAGCAGTTCGGCCGATTCCGAAGGATAGAGCCCCGTCACCAGCAGGTCTGCAGTGCAGGTTCCGTCAGTGCTGCGGGCCAGAGGAAAGATTATGCGGGCAAGGTCGTCCGCGCTCGTGGAAGCATCCTTGATGTTGATGGAGGCCGGCACTCCTGAAATCTCCCCGGAAACCGAAGTTATGGACACTCCGGGTTCCGCCCTCAATACAAGCCTCAGTTTGAGATTGGTGAGAACCGGAGTGAAGTTGAAACGGAAATTATTGTCAGCCACATCGGAAACTGTCACCAGGGACGACGAGGAATAGATCTGGGTCGGAATGGCTATGAATTTGTAAGAGGCATTGAAATCCAGGCCCGAATTGCCCCTGAGCGCTTCCACAGTCTCCATCGGCACGGTCAGGGTCTGTGCGGTGAAATCGCGGATATAGGTCAGTGATGAAGAAAGGAAGTCCAGGCGTTCTTCAATCAGATAATCCGCCGTGTTGAGGGAATAGCCCATAGCCACATACTGCCCGAAAATCGCAGTTGTGTCCGGAATGGGCTCGCCGGAAGCTGAGGCATAGAGGTAGCGCACCCCGTCAGTGGAGCGGTTCATAAGAACATAGACGCTGTCGCAGCCAAGGCGGGCGCTGATGTCTGGCCAGACACATTCGAAACTCACCCTTGAGTCCACGGCATCGGCATCGGAGACACTCAAATCCAGCATCACGCAGGAGACTGTGCAGCAAAATGCAAGGAAAACAAGACAAAATCTATTCATTTTCAGACACCTCCCCAGCCTTTGCTTTTTTGGCGGCAGCCTTTTCTGCGGCCTTGCGTTCCTTCTCGGCAGCCTTGCGTTCCTTCTCGGCAGCTTTTGCATCTTCCCTTTCCTGTTTCTCGATCAGTTTCTGCTGATCCTGTTTCACGTATTTGTCCTTGATGGAACGGGAACGGAAGACAAAACAGGCTTTGATTTCGGTAAAGGCGGGATATGGCACCAGGTGCATAGGCCTGGATTTTTCCGGGACCACAATATATTCGGTTCCGCTGCGGCTGGTTGTAAATCCATCGGATCGGCAGACCAGCAGACCGGCAGCCACGCCAAGTTCGAAGTCAAGTGCAAGCCTGCGATAGCTGTAGAGCGGAAAATCGAAGCCGAAACTGGCTCCAATTCCATAGAGCGGCCCCTGTATGCCATAGGTGCCAGGCTTGATTGCAAAGTTCCCGGCCTGGGCATAGGCTCCAGCAAAGAAAGCCTTGTTGGACAACCAATTACGTTTCCCGTCACGAGGTTTTATGCGGAACCACCAACGGTATTCAGGACGGAACTCCAGCATATTGAACACCAGCCTTGGAGGAAGGGTATGCCAGGTCTCCCAATTGTATTTCACCGCCAATGAAAGGGTGGAGCGGGCATATGGGGAGGAAGACAGGTCGAATTCAACAGAGAAATTGGGCACGGTGCAGAGCAACTCGAGGGCATTGACCCTGAAAGACCAGCGGTCCCATCCCTGCAGGCGATCTGAAGGTGCCTTGATGTTCTGAGATGCCCCGGCATCCTGTCCCATAGCCAAGGGACAAGACAATGAAAATACAGCCAAAAAAATGGCAATGTATGCTCTGACTCGATACAAATTCAAAAATGCAAATCCTTACAAATATAAAAATCTATCCGTAAAAATCAAAGCATAAAAAAAAGACGCGAGTTGCTCAGAAAAAGCAATCCGCGTCATTTTCAATCAATTGCAGAATATAAATCAATATCCGAAAATGTCATCTATGCTGACGATTTTCACAGGACCGAGAGTCTTGAGATAGTTCATATCGAGGTCCTTGATGTCGCCGAGTATGCAGTAGGTGTAATTGCGATCCTTCACCCATTCTTTCTGCACAGCCTTCACATCCTCGAGTGTCATAGTCTGGATTGCTTCCCAGATGTCCTTGTCGAGAGGCTCGTCAAGTCCGAGGTCGCGGCACTCGATATAGCTGTTGAGCACATCCTTGCCCACTATTCTCTTGGTTCTCAGGTCGCTTATCATACTTTCCTTGGCTACAGAGAATGCAGCCTCGGACTCAGGCATATTGTTGATGATGTCATCGAAGGCATCGAGTGCCTGGCGGAGCTTGTCGTTCTGGGTGGCGATGAAGGCCATATAGCAGTATTTCCCGTCTTTCCACTCCGGGCTGCTCAAGCTGGCCCAGGCTGAATATGCAAGTCCTCTCGCCTCTCTCATCTCCTGGAACACCACGCTGTTCATTCCGCCTCCGAAGTAGTTGTCATACAGCTCGATACCAGCCTGGCTTTCAGAGTCGAACTCCCTGTCGTCACAGGAGTACTGTGTGAAATAGAGCTGCTTTGCATCGTACTGTGCGAGAAGCACCGTGTTGGTTGGGGTGAGCTGAATCTCAGGCAGATCAAGTTCAGTGTCCTTCAACTCGGTTTTGCCGTCGTGGAGGATGGCGAGGCTCTTCTTGAGGCTGCTCTTGGAAGCCGGACCGTAATAGAGCACCTCACATTCGTGATTGAAGAGATCCCGGACTGCATCAATGAGCTGCTCGGAAGTAAGGGCCATAATCTGCTCATCGCTGAGAACCCCGCTCACAGCCTGCTCCGGACCGAAAAAAGCATAGTTGCGGAGAGCGCTGAAACACATTGACTGGTTGAGCTTGTTGTCGGTACGGCTCTTTATTTCGTCGGATTTGAGATTGGCAAGAACTGCCTCGTCGCCCTGCACATCATCGAGCAGTTGTTTGAAGAGTTTCAGGGTCTCATCCATTGAATCTGAAAGACCGCTGAAGCTTACACTCGTACGGACTTTGCCCACACCTGCCCTGTGGTCCACTGCGAGGTCATACATCTTTGCAGATATTTCGGCATTGCTCATTTCTGATGTGCCGAGGTACTGTATATAGGAAAGCGCAAGCGGGAGTTCCGGTTTCTGGGTCTTGGAGATGTCGAAAATATAGCTGATGTTGAAGAGTTCGTTGATGGTGTTCTTCTTGTAGAGCACTTCCACGCCGTCACAGAGGTCAAACTCTGACATTTCCTTTTTGAAGTCCACGAACACAGGCTCAATCGGCTTCACCTGGGAATTTGCAATCTCCACGAGAAAATCGGACTGAAGGTCGCGGTTGGTGACTATAGGAGTAATCTTCGGAGCAGCGATTTTCTTCACGCTCTTGTCCTCGCCCTGTCTCTTGTAGATGACAGCATAGTTGTTGTCTGCAAGGAATTCTGCTGCCCAGGCCTGGATATCTGCCTTGGAAACTTTTGAAATGCGCTCTATGCGTCCAGAGTGGTCAGCCCAATCCTCGCCGTTGACGAAGGCATCCACACATTCCATAGCCCTGGACCTGTTGTTCTCCAGACCGCTCATATAGTCCTTCTTCATATTGTTCACAATGGACTTGATGATAGCCTCATCGAATTCTCCATCACGCAATTTCGCCACTTCTTCCAGAAGAAGGTCACGCACCTGCTCAAGTGTCTGTCCCTGCTTAGGATAGCCTCCGAGTATCATTGCGCATCCGTCAGGCTGGGTTACAAGCTCTGCAAATGATACGAGAGTTTTCTGCTGCTGGTTCAAATCCAGGTCTATGAGTCCCGCCTTGCCGTTGCTCAGCACCGAGCCTGCGACTTCCGCCACGTCTATTGATTTGTCCGTGATTTCAGGAAGTCTCCACGCCATATAGAGATACTCAGCCTCAAGGCCTTTCACTTCCACCTCAACAGGCTCGGTAATCGGTGTAGCCGGGGTGGCGGTGACCTTTGCACGCAACTCAGGGATTTCAGGATTCGGCTCCATATCCCCGAAATAAGTCTTTATGACAGAAAGCATATAGTCAGGGTCGAAGTCTCCGGCCACGCAGACTGCCATATTGTTCGGAACATACCAGGTCTTGTGGTAGTTCTTCACATTGGTGATGGAAGGGTTCTTCAGGTGGTCCTGGGTGCCCAGAACCGTCTGGGTGCCATAGGGATGATGAGGGAAGAGGGCTGCGAGGGTCGCCTCCCACATTTTGCGGTCGTCCTGGGTCAGGGACATATTCTTCTCCTCGTAGATGGTCTCCAGCTCGGTGTGGAAGCCCCTGATGACAGGATGACGGAAACGGTCCGCCTGAATCTTCGCCCAATTCTCGATCTGGTTTGAAGGAATGTCCTCCACATAACAGGTCACGTCGGTGGAAGTGAAGGCGTTGGTCCCCTGTGCACCTATGAGGGCCATCAGCTTGTCATACTCGTTGGGAATGGCAATTTTGGAAGCTTCATAGCTGAGGGAGTCGATGCGGTGGTAGATTTTTGAACGCTGAGCCTCATCGGCGGTCACACGATAGACCTCGAATAGGGACTCGATCTCATCAAGCAGAGGCTTTTCGGCAGCATAATCGGAAGTGCCGAATTTCTCGGTACCCTTGAACATGAGATGCTCGAAATAGTGTGCCAGTCCCGTGGTTTCGGAAGGGTCGTTCTTGCCGCCCACGCGCACTGCAATGGCAGTCTGTATGCGCGGAGTGGTCTTATTGACACTCATATAGACCTTGAGGCCGTTTTCAAGAGTGTAAATGCGGGTGCCGCTGAGGTCTCCCCTGACGGACTCGTATTTGTCCCCGCAACAGGAAGACAGCATTGCACAGGACAACACTGCAAGGATAAGTAATTTCTTCATAAACATATAATTTTAAATATATTTCAAAACAATGTCTGAAGTCCAACAGATTCAGGGCTTCAAAAAAAATCCGTGAAACCCGACTTGAATAGGTCTGTTTCACGGAAAGATGGAGCGGGTGGCGAGGATCGAACTCGTGGCCCTCGGCTTGGGAAGCCAATGCTCTACCGCTGAGCTACACCCGCATAAGGACTGCAAATTTAGAAAACATTCTCAAATTTCACCACCTTTATGCGGGATTTTTTCAGTTTTTTTGCTAAGTAATCCTCAAACAATAACTTGCATCATCTTTGAAAATCTTTTCGGTTCAAAATTGAGTTTCGCGAATGCGAAACTTGAGATGGACATTGCCCCGAAAAGACTCTCAGTTTCCTACTTGGACTTGATGTAGCTGTCGATGGCTGCAGCTGCCTTGCGTCCGGCACCCATTGCAAGTATGACGGTTGCGGCACCTGTCACGGCATCTCCGCCTGCGAACACACCCTGGCGGGAAGTCTGGCCCACCTCATCGGCGACTATACATCCTCGGCGGTTGATTTCCAGACCTTCTGTCGTGCGGGAAATGAGAGGGTTAGGAGAAGTTCCCAGAGCCATAATCACGGAGTCTGTCTCAATGACGAACTCTGAACCCGGAACCTCCACCGGTGCGCGCCTTCCTGAAGCGTCCGGTTCTCCAAGTTCCATCCTTATGCACTTGATGCCTGTCACCCAGCCTTTCTCGTCACCCAAAATTTCCACAGGATTGGTGAGCATCTCGAACTTGATGCCTTCCTCCATCGCGTGGTGCACTTCTTCCTTACGTGCAGGAAGTTCCTTCTCGGTGCGGCGGTAAACTATGGTGGTTTCTGCTCCGAGCCTCAGGGCTGTGCGGGCTGCGTCCATAGCCACGTTTCCGCCTCCCACAACCACGAGTTTGTGTCCTGCGTGGATAGGAGTGTCATAATCGTCGCGATATGCCTTCATCAGGTTGTTGCGGGTGAGGAATTCGTTTGCGGAGAAGACTCCGTTGAGCTGCTCGCCCGGGATGTTCATAAATCTCGGAAGACCTGCTCCGGAACCTATGAACACGGCCTCGAAGCCCTCCTTGTCCAAAAGGCTGTCCACAGTGATGGTACGTCCTGCAATCACGTCAGTTTCGAACTTCACTCCCAGAGCCTTCACCTCTTCGATTTCTCTTGCCACCACCTTGCTCTTCGGCAGACGGAACTCCGGAATACCGTATTCCAAGACTCCGCCCGGACGGTGCAAGGCCTCGAAAATGGTCACTTCATAGCCCATCTTGGCAAGGTCTGATGCACAGGCAAGCCCTGAAGGACCACTGCCTATGATTGCCACCTTGTGGCCGTTGGACGGAGCCACCGTTGCTTCTATGCCACCGTTTTCCAGAGACCAGTCACCCACGAAGCGCTCGAGGTTTCCGATTGCCACAGGCTCGAACTTCACTCCCAGCACACAACTGCCCTCGCACTGGTTCTCCTGAGGACATACCCTTCCGCAGATTGCAGGCAGGGATGAATCCTCGGCAATCACTGCGGCCGCTCCGGCGAAATCCCCGGCAGCCACCTTGGAGATGAACTGGGGAATCTTCACGTTCACAGGACAGGCACCCACGCAGCGAGGATTTTTGCAGTTGAGGCATCTCGAAGCCTCCAGCTGCGCCTCTTCGGCATTATAGCCATAAGATACCTCTTCAAAATTTGTTGCTCTGACTTTCGGGTCCTGCGCCCTGGCAGCGACCCTTGGTATTCTGTTTGCCATATTCGTTCTCCTTATTATTTTCCTCGGCCAATACGGCATACGTGATGCTCGGCTGCCTCTTTCTCTTCAGTATTGTACATCCTCTGACGGCGCATAGCCTCGTCGAAGTCCACCTGCCAACCGTCGAATTCAGGGCCTTCCACACAAGCGAAACGCACCTTGCCCCCGACAGTCACCCTGCAGGCTCCGCACATTCCGGTTCCATCCACCATAAGGGTGTTGAGGCTCACAATCACCGGCAGATTCAGCTTCTTGCAGGTGAGGGTGGCGAACTTCATCATAATCATAGGACCTATGGCTACAGCCTGATTGTACTGCTTCCCATCCTCAGTGACGAGTTTTTCGAGCAGCCCGGTCACAAGTCCGTGGAAGCCTTCCGAACCGTCATCCGTGCAGAGGTAGAGATTGTCGCAGACTGCCTCCATTTCCTCCCTATATATAATGAGATCCTTTGTCTTGGCACCGATGATGACATCCACCTTGGCTCCTTTTTCCCTCAGCCATTTCACCTGAGGATAAACTGGAGCCGTGCCCACTCCGCCGGCTATGAAGACATAGGCCTTGCCGGAGAGTTCCTCATCGCTCATAGTCACGAAATCGGAAGGGTTGCCGAGAGGCCCCACCACGTCAGCGAAGCAGTCTCCCTCATTGTATGAACAAATTTCCGAGGTGGATGCTCCGATTTTTTGAGTGACTATGGTAACGGTCCCTGCCTCAGCATCGAAATCGCTGATTGTCAGAGGAATCCTTTCACTCTGTTCATCTGCCCTGATAATCAGGAACTGCCCCGGGAGCGCAGATGCCGCAAGTCTCGGAGCCTCAACGACCATCCTGCAGATAGTCGGAGTCATCATTTCTTTCTTTACAATCTTGAACATATCTTGAATATTATGATACCGGGATTATGCAATATGGGCAGGACGGAGAAGGTCGAGCACCACTTTCACCGGATTGAATGTTTCCACAGGAACCTCCACGAACATAGTGTTCCACCTGCTCATAGAACCGTTCCACAGACCCGGAAGCTCAAGGGCCTTGAGTTCGCGTCCCTTGTAACTCTTTGAACTGATGAATCCTGCCTCTTCATCCACATACTGGAGCAGGTCAAATTTCTCGCCCTTGTAATTGTGAAGGCAGCAGACAAGGTCCACAGGATTGAAGTGGGTGGCAGCCTTGAGGCAGGCAACAGCATTTGCATCAGAAGGATTGATCTGAACGCCTTCCAGAATCTGGAGGGAAGTGCTGCCGTCCTTTTCCCTGATTATGAATGGACCGCCGCCCGGTTCACCGAGGTTCTTCACCATACCGCAGACACGTATAGGTCTGTCGAGCACCTTACGCAACTGCTCCACTCTCTCGACGGTGTTGGAAGCCGCAGGCAAAGTGATGCAAAGCTGCTCTGCAAGGAAGGATTCGATGTCCTCGCAAAGAGTTCTGCACTGCTCTGAATTATAGACGTCCAGGTCGCCCACGGTGTTGTTGTAGCCAGGAATCTTAATGTCCTTGTACACATCCACAGGGAACATTTCGTCCAGCAGACGGAGATAGCCGAAAATGGTGTCCCTCAACTCGAGAGCCTTGCCCATAAGGGCTTTCTTGTACTTCGCGGTAATCGGGAGAAGCCTCTCCACAGCCACATTGTCGATATTTTTGATAGAAACCAACTCGTCGGAAAGAGCGTTGAGATTGTGGATGAGTGCGCCGTGTCCGGCAGGACGGAAAAGCAATTCCCCTGTCTCTGTGCGGAAAGGTTCGTTCTCAGGTGTAACTGCAACGGTGTCAGTGGCTTTGTCCTGATAAGTGAACTCCACGGAATACTTCACTCCATAACGCTCCTCATACAGAGCCTTAACCTCTTCAAGGGCAGCCTCGAAAAGTGCCCTGTGCTCCGGAGAAACAGTCACCACGAGATTCGCGCTGCCGTCAGCATTCCTCATATAGTCCTGAGCCTCAACAAGATGCTCTGCAAATGCAGTTCTGGTTTCGCCCTCGTATTTGTGGAATTTCAGCACGCCCTTAGGCTTGGCCCCATAGCCCAGGCCCTCGTCGGTAAGGGTCTTGGCAAGGATGTCGCGGCGGCTTGCCGAAGTGTTTTCAGGTTTGCCGAACAAAGATTCGTCATAGAAGGCGAACTTTTCGATTGCAGCCACGAATTTCGCAGCCGGGGAGTCATCTGCAATAGCCTCACCAGCAGAAAGTTTCTCAAGTCCGCTGAAAAGGTCCTTGAACATACGGGAAGCGGCTCCGGATGCCGGCACGAATTTGCATTTGCCGTTCACCTGAGCCGTTTCAACATAAGCCGAAGCCTCTTCCAACTGTTTTTCGTCCAGCACCTGGATTCCGTGTCCCGGAACTGCCGGACCTTCTATATTCATCCAAGGGAAGCCTGTCTTGAAGCGTTCCACTTGTGCCCTGACTGTGGCGGGAGATGCCCCACGCGCCTCAATCTGTTTCAAATCTTTGTCGTTAAGCATATTAGTTGAATTTTATGTGGTTTCCGCAGCAACAGTGCTTCAGAGTATGCCCGGCAAAATAAGCCCGGAAGCAATATTCAGAAGCATTCATATTCTTGCAAAGGTAGGTATTTTTCCAATTAAATCCTCGGGAGTTTGACACTTGCAAAATTCAATTTTTAATGCAGAAAGTCCTATAAGGGCTTTTTTTTGTCAAATATTGTTTGTATCTTTGTAGCTATATATGGCTATACTGATATGAAACTAACAATTAGCAGGTCGAAAAAC
>JALFCH010000045.1 GCA_022771245.1 Rikenellaceae bacterium
CGTCAGATTTGAATTGGATTTTCGAGGTCAGATTTTCACCCGAAGATGGAGCATAGCCGTAGCTATGTGACTGATGAGGGAGGAAATATGAACCGAAAAGATTTTCAAAGATGATGCAGGTTATTTTTTGAGGATTACTAAAACTGAGTTTGCTGTTATTTTTCCTGAAGATCCTTCTGAACGCCCCTCTGGATCCAGACTATGCAGCCCAGAAGAATGAGAGCCATAGGAGGAAGGATTACAAGACCGTTGTTCATATAACCTGCCGTATAGAAAGCCTCAGGGATGATTCTGAAACCGAAGAGAGTGCCGCTTCCGAGAAGTTCACGGAAGAATGCCACGATGATGAGTATCATTCCGTAGCCGGCTCCGTTTGCAAGACCGTCCAGAAGTGAAGGAATCGGCTTGTTGCCCAGAGCATAGGCCTCGATACGTCCCATCACTATACAGTTGGTGATGATGAGCCCGACATAGACCGAAAGGGTTTTGCTGACACTGTAGGCATAGGCCTTGAGCACCTGGTCCACGAGGATTACCATAAGCGCCACCACGACAAGCTGCACGATGATACGGATACGGTTAGGGATGGATTTCCTGATGAGGGAAACCACGAAGCTTGAGAGTCCGGTGACAATGATCACAGAAAGTGCCATCACGCAGGCTCCCTTGAGCTGTACGGTGACTGCAAGCGAAGAGCAGATACCGAGCACCAGAACCGTAATAGGGTTGCCCTTGAATATGGGGTTGAGAAGCGTTTCTTTCCAATTGATGTCTTTCATAGCCTATTCCTCCTCTGTTGTTGGTTCAACAATTTCCTCAGCCACAGGCTCCTGTGCGGCAGCTGATTCGGCTGCGAGCTTGTTGAGATAAGGAAGGTAATATTTCACCCAGGTGCGGACTGTAGTGCCCACTGCGCCGGAAGTGATGGATGCGCCGGAGATGGCGTCAACCTCGTGTTCAGTGTCCTTGGCTCCGCCTTTGATGACTCCGAAATAACCTTCGTCGGTGATGCTGCGGCCCTTGAACTGGCTGTAGAAAGGGGTCTCGGTGATTTTTGCACCAAGTCCCGGAGTCTCGCTCTTGTGGTCGAAGATTGCTCCGTCGAAAGTGCGGCCGTCCTCAGCGAATGCGAGGTAGCCCCAGACAGGTCCCCAGAGACCGGCACCGTAGCAAGGAATGACAGTCACTTTCTGTCCTTTGATATTGAAGACATAAACGGGAAGCTTGAGTTCGGAGGCTGCGTCTGCATTGCCGGCCTCAATCTTCTTGATTATATCGTTCTGTTTCTTGAGGTCGGAAGTTGAAGCCACTTCAATCGCCTTCTTGTCTTCCTTGCCTATGTTCATCTGACCGGCCTTTTCGCCGTTGGCATCCACGAAGAGAGCGTCTGAGATGAGATTCTGATATTCTTCGAGAATGTCGGCATCTTCTGCGATCACATAATCCGGATCGGCCTGAGTGGCTGCGGAGATGACCTTGGTGATGGTCTCCAGCTTGACGTTCTCGTTCTGTTTGTCCTTGAGAGCCTGGGAAGTGAAAGCCAGAATCGCAGCGACAACAACCACAAGAACTATCGAGTAGATGACAGTGTATGTATTGCTATTTGTATTCATAATCAATAATTATTTTGCGACTTTGACTTTTTTTGCACGCCTGCTGATTGAGCAGGAAATGACGCAGTGGTCAATGAGCGGTGCAAAGGTGTTCATAAGCAGGATGGCGAGCATCATTCCTTCGGCATAACCAGGATTCCAGATACGCACTGTCACTGCAAGTGCACCGACCAGGAATCCGTAAATCCATTTTCCGCACTCGGTCTGAGCCGAAGTCACAGGATCGGTTGCCATAAAGACAGTTCCGAAGAGGAAACCGCCCATAACGAGCTGATAGTAACCCGGAAGGTCGGTTGCGCCGCAGGCATATCCGAGATAACCCACTGCAAGTCCGCCGATTACTGAAGAAAGCATAATCTTCCAGGAAGCCACGCCAGTTCCGAGCAGGATGATGGCACCGAGCAGGATTGCTATTACGGAAGTCTCACCGACAGAGCCGGGAACAGTGCCCAGGAACATATTCAGGAGGGAGTAACCGTGGTCTGCAAGACCTGCCATAGTCGGGTTTGCGAGAGGAGTTGCACCGGAGAAAGCATCTGCAACAGGACCGCCGCACCATGCATTCTCACCTGCTCCGAGTCCGCCCACCCACACGGTGTCACCGGACATCTTGCTTGGGTAGGAGAAGAAGAGGAATGCGCGGGTGAGGAGAGCCGGGTTCCAGATGTTCATACCTGTGCCTCCGAAGCACTCCTTGCCGAAGATTACTGCAAATGCCACTGCAATCGCGAGCATCCAAAGAGGAACATCCACAGGCACGATAAGAGGAATGAGCATACCTGATACGAGGTAGCCCTCATTCACTTCGTGTCCGCGCAGCTGAGCCGAGGTGAACTCGATTGCAAGACCCACTATATAAGATACAAGGTAGAGCGGAATGACCTTCACCAGACCATAGCCCACGATAGGCCAGAAGCCCCAGTCGAGGCCATAAGCCAAAGAGTGCTGGTAACCGGTGTTCCAGATACCGAAAAGCATTGCCGGAACCAGTGAAATCACCACCATAATCATCACTCTCTTCAAATCGACGCAGTCCCTGATGTGCGCACCCTTGGTGGTTACGGTATTCGGAACGAAGAGGAAAGTCTCGAATGCGTCGAAAGTCGAATGGAGGAATCCGAGTTTGCCGCCTTTCTCAAAGGTCGGCTTAACTTTGTCAACTAATTTTCTTAATCCGTTCATAACAGTTCAAATTAAGCCATTTCCTTCAGCATCAGACTGATTCCGTCTTCGATGATGGACTGGATGTTGATTTTTGACGGGCAGACATACTCACAGAGAGCGAAATCCTCCGGCAGAACTTCATAGATGCCGTACTTCTCCATCTTTTCGATGTCACCTGCAAGACAGGCCTTCACGAGATATACGGGATAGAGATGCATAGGGAGGACCTTGCCATAGACATCAGAAACCACGAAAGCCCTCGGACCGCCGTGAAGATTGGTGTCCATATCGTAAACCTTCTTGGGAGTGAGCCAGGAGAAATAAGTCCTCGAAGAACTGAACTGACTGGTTCTGAACGGTTTTGCCCAACCGAACATTTCGTATTCGTTGCCTTCCTTGAGTATGGTCACCTGATTGTCGTAGAAACCGAGGAAACCGTCCTTGCCCACGGATGTACCGGTGAGGGCATCGCCGCTGATGAAACGGAGCTTCTCAGGC
This sequence comes from Rikenellaceae bacterium, assembly GCA_022771245.1. GTDB lineage: Bacteria > Bacteroidota > Bacteroidia > Bacteroidales > UBA932 > Cryptobacteroides. Next base: position 3,276 of record JALFCH010000045.1, read on the forward strand.
TCGGAATAGAACCAGGAGAACTCCTTCATAGACATTCCCGGAACGCAGCTCACATACGCAGGATCGACTGCACGCGGGCCGGTGATGGCGATTTTCCTTCTCACGTCGTACTTTCCGGTGCGGAAAAGCTTGCCGATTGCTGCGAGCATTACCATTGAAACGGTCCATACGGTCTCACCCTTGCGGATCGGGCTGATGTGGTGAATCTGCACTCCCACGTTGCCTGCCGGATGCGGGCCGGAGAATGTGTGGGGAATGATGTTTTCCAGCTTGTGGAAAGGGGTTCCGGAGTAGGTTCCGGCATCGAATGACACGTGGATGCCTCCGTCGGTGAGTTTGTTGAGGGCATTGATTGCCGCCTGAATGTCGGCGAACTCATCCCGGAGGGCGAATTCATTGTCAGCGGCAAGAGGTGCCGTACTGAAAGCCGAAACGAAGATAGCCTTAGGCCTGATTTGAGGATTGGCGATGATACCGTAAGGCCTTTGTACCAGGGCCGGCCAGAGACCGCTCTCGAGAAGTGCCTTTGTGACACCCTCCGCATTGAGCTCAGATGGCTTCTTCACGCCGAAATCGACATATTCCTGAGTCGAGTCGGCCTTGATGCGGATTTCAAGCAACTTTCTCTTTTCTCCACGGACAACCTCCACCACCTCTCCGCTTACCGGGGACGCGAAAAGAATGTCCTGAGCCATCTTGTCCGCCATTACCGGTGTGCCTGCAAGGACCTTTTCGCCTTCCTTCACGAGAAGTTTGGGAACAAGACCGCGGAAATCAGACGGCTTGACGGCGATAATGTCCGGAGCAATCACCTTCCTGGTGTTCAGGGCCGCTTTCCCTTCTATGGGAATATTCAGACCCTTTTTCAAATAGATGTTGTTTGACATTATAAATGTGTTTTTGAGTATTTCTTATGCAATTTTGTCCAAAAGCCATAAAGCGCCGCAAATTTACACAAAAATTTGCTATTTTCGCAACCCAAAAACAATAAAGGAGACAAGAGATGCAGAATGGAACGACAAGTATTTTCGAAGGGCTGAATCCGGTCCAGAAACAGGCAGTTGAATGTACCGCAGGACCGGTGCTGATTGTGGCGGGAGCAGGGTCCGGAAAGACGCGCGTGCTGACCTGCAGAATTGCGAATATACTCCAAAACGGATGCGCCCCGGAGAGGATTCTCGCCTTGACTTTCACCAATAAGGCTGCGAAGGAAATGAAGGAAAGAATAGCCCTGATGGTGGGTGCAAGAGCCGCCAGAAAGCTATATATGGGCACCTTCCACTCCGTTTTCATCCGCCTGCTCAGGGTTTATGCCGCCCAAATCGGATATAAGAGCGAATTCACCATTTACGACACAGACGACTCCCAGAGGCTCATCAAGACCTGCATCAAGGAACTCCAGCTGGACGACAAGGTTTATAAGCCAAAAGACGTACAATCCCGTATCTCCTATGCAAAGAACAATCTGGTCACGGCCGCAAAATACCGTGAAAGTCCTGCGGCAATAGACCAGGACCGCAAGCGCAAGATGCCGCGTATCAATGAGATATATGCCCTTTACGCACAAAAGTGTATACAGTCTGGGGTGATGGATTTCGACGATGTGCTGCTGAATATGAACATACTCCTGAGGGACAGTCCGGCCTCTTGCGCGGAAATCTCCGGAATGTTCGACTATATACTGGTGGACGAGTATCAGGATACGAATATGGCGCAGTACATCATCCTGAAAAGGCTCGCCGCAGTGCATCACAACCTCTGCGTGGTGGGCGACGACTCCCAGTCCATCTACGGTTTCCGAGGGGCAAGGGTCGAGAATATACTCAATTTCCGCAAGGACTATCCCGAGGCCAGGATTTTCCGTCTCGAACAGAACTACAGGTCCACGCAGACCATAGTCAATGCCGCCAATTCCGTAATCGAGAAAAATTCGTCGAGGATTCCGAAGACCTGTTTTTCCAAGGGCGATGAAGGAGAGAAGATAAAACTGATAAAGGCTTTCACGGAAACGGAAGAGGCTATGCTCACCGTATCGGCCATCCTGGGCATCATCCGCAGTGAATCGGCTCAGTATCAGGATTTTGCGATATTGTACAGGACCAATGCCCAGTCCCGGGCCCTGGAAGAGGCACTCCGCAAGAGAAATGTGCCTTACAAGATTTTCTCAGGCAATTCATTCTATGAGAGGGCTGAAATCAGGGATGCGATGGCGTATCTCAAACTTACGGTCAACATCAATGACGACGAGAGTTTCCGCCGTATCATAAACAAGCCTGCCAGGGGCATCGGAGACACATCCGTGGTTGCACTAACAGCTGCCGCACACGGACACGGGACTACACTTTTCAAGGCGGCTTATGAGGCGGATCTCGAGACCTACGGTCTGAAACCGGCTGCTGCGGCACGTATTCGGGGATTCTGCGATTTCATAGCAAAACTCTCTGTCAGGGCAGCTTCCGAGGATGCCTATACCATTGCAGACGAAGTGCTTAAGGGCAGCGGGCTATGGCAATCCCTGAAAGCCGACACCTCCGTTGAGGGCCAGTCCAGATTTGCCAACCTCGAAGAATTGCTCAACGCGGTGAAACTGTATATTGAGGACAGGAACGGGGAATATGCGGAGGATATGATTGCAGAAGAGCGGATTTCCTCTGCGGACGAAATCAAAGCTGAAGACTACCCCCTGGTGAGATTGAGCGATTATCTTGAGAACGTGAGCCTTATAAGCGCTGCTGACGTGAGCGACGAAGAGTCGGCAAACAGGGTTGCACTGATGACCGTCCACACTTCCAAAGGGCTGGAATTCCCCTATGTTTTCATTGCCGGAATGGAGGAGAACCTCTTCCCTTCGGGCGGATGGCTGGCCCCGGAAAATGAAATCGAGGAAGAGAGGAGATTGTTCTATGTGGCCGTGACCCGGGCCGAGAAGAGGGTGTCGATGTCGTTTGCCAAGACCAGGATGAGACACGGCAAGTCGGAGTCCAACGCCCCCAGCAGATTTCTATATGAAATTGATAGCCAATACATTCTGAATCCCATCTCCAAGGATGAGGAAGATGAGGGCGGACTTGGGGGCGGAATGTCCTCGGGAGTTTCTGGATTTGGCGGACGGTTTTCTTCGGGAGGATTTTCCGGAGTAATGAATGGACACGGCAGGCCGCAGCAGGCTCCAAGCCCGGCCGCAAAGCCAGCCCGCAGACCGGAGGGCATTGCATCATCGCGACCGCTGGCTCCAAGTGCAGATTTCGTCCCTTCACCAGTGTCCGACCTCCGTGCAGGCCAAAGAATTGAGCACAACCGCTTCGGAGCAGGCACAATAAAGCAGCTCAGCGGAACGGCTCCCGATGTGAAAGCCGTCATCAGTTTCGACAATTTCGGAGAGAAGATCCTGCTCCTGAAATATGCAAAAGTGAGAATATTGGAATAAACCCTGCTATTTGTCCAGATACTTGAGAAGAATCATACGGACAGTATCTGAGATGCGCTTGGCTGTGTCGGAAGTTTCTTCAAGGACCTCGGCTATGTTCTTGTATTTCATAAGCTCAATCGGGTCGCTTTCATTCTGGAAGATATAGCCCACATACTCTTCGTAAGCCTCGTCCGCCAGGTGCTCGAGTTCGGTAATCCGGTCGCACTGGGAACTGATTTTGTCGATATTGTCACAGAAATCGTGCATATATCCCACCATATCCCCGAGGGCATCAGCACTGGACATAATGTAGTTTGCAAGGTCCTCGATATGGCTGTCGATGCGCTTCGGGAAATACAAGAGTATGGATTTGGCAGCCGAGTTGATTTTGTCCATAAAGTCGTCGGCAGTCATAGCTATGGTCTGGAGGTCGGAACGGCTCACTGCCATCAATCTGCCTTCGTTCAGTTCTTCATATATTAAGGTAAGGAGGTCGTCCGCCTGCACCTCATAACTCTTGATCTTGTTCTCACAGTTGAACCACTCGTCCTTGTCGGTGGTCTGCATCATCCTCACAAGCACGGCCGATGCCGCCTTGATATATTCCGCCTGTTTGAGATATAGCGGCAAAACCTTTATTTTCTTCGCGAACAGTTTTCTGAAAGGGTTCATAAAATGGTTGATAAATGAAAAACTCAAAATCGTCCAAATATAGATGTTTTTTCATTCATCCGAGAATATTTGATTGAAAAAAGTTCTATTTTTGTGTCTATGAAAATCGTTCTTATAGTAGCCTTGACAGGCATTTTGCTTTCTGTCATTGCCCCCTCCGAAATGGAAAACACAAGCCGGGATGGGTTAATTACCACAGTATCAGGACTTGACAAGATTCTGGATCAATCGGAAATCTACGAACAGAAGCGATTGTCGGCCCTCCCCGAGTATGTACGGCTGCTGGAGGAAGCCGAGTCTCCGGAAGATTTGTTTGAAGCCTGCTACGGAATCTGCCTGATTTACGACCGCTATCAGACGGATTCTGCACTGTGCTATGCCAAGAAATCCATTCAATACGCCCGGAATCTGACTGACAATGAGGCCAACCGCAAAAGGCTGGTGAAGGCCCAGACCATGCTCGGCAAACAGTTTGAGACAGCAGGGATGCACAACCAGGCTCTGGAAACTTTCGGAAAAATCAACAGGAAATCCACAAGCCCCGAAGATCTTGCCACTGTCTTCAAGTTCTACACATTCATATATGAATCCCTTGAGAGCCAGAGTCTGGACCCTGAATACAGGATTATCTGCCGCGAAATGGCAAAGACCTACCGAGACTCCATACTCTGCATCACACCGGCAGATTCCCTGGAGATAAGCTCGAAGAGAAAAGACTGCGGAGATTACAATTCGGCCCTGGAAATCATACTGCCATTGTTTGACAGACTGCCGGTGGAAAATCCTTCAATGGGACCGGTGGCTCTTGAAATTGCAGACATCTACTCCTCAATGGGAATGAATGAGGAAGCCCGCAAGTACCTGGTCGTTTCTGCCGTTTCGGACATAGTCAACGGCAAGAAAGAATACATTGCGCTTCGCAAGCTCGGCATTGACCTTTACAAAGAAGGAGATGTGACAAGGGCATACAGATACCTGAACAAGGCTCTGGAAGATGCCACGTTCTGCAAGGCGAAAATCAAGATTGAAGAACTGGTGCCTATTCTGAAAATCGTGGACGAGGCCTACAAGCAGGAAAAGGACAGAATCTGGAACATAGTTGTGCTAAGTTTCTCAATCGTATGTATGCTCTCGCTCGCCCTGATAATATTGACAAGCAGGGAAAGACGGGAAAAGAAGGCCTATCTCGAAATGAGCCGCCAGTTGACCCAGGCGAAGGCTCTGCAGGAGGAAACGACAGTCAAGGTCCGGGAAGCCAGCAACATAAAGGACACCTACATCACCGGGCTTATGCTGGAGTGCATACACCGCATAGAGAGTCTGGACAACTATCGCCAGAACCTGAACCGCATGGCCCTTGCAGGAGAGATGAGAGGATTGCAGAAGGAACTCAAGTCCAAGGCAGTGGTGGAGCAGGAGTGGGACTCATTCTACAATGTGTTCGACAAAACCTTCCTGTCGCTCTTTCCCGACTTCATTGTGGACTTCAACAGACTGATGAAGGATTCCGGCAAAATCACCAACTGCACGAGGGGAAGCCTGACCCAGGAACTGCGCACTTTTGCATTGGTCAGACTGGGAATCAGCTCCAGCGAGAAAATAGCCACCTTGCTGCGCTACTCCCGTTCAACCATCTACAACTACAGGTCAAAGGCCCGTGCGAATGCCTTGAATCCCGCCACATTTGAGGACGATCTCATGAAAATCCAGTCAATCTGACCTATCCGGTCAATTTACTTTTCAGCATATAATTTCAATTGCTATCCCATTGGAGCATAATGTGGTAGCAATTTTTACCCTGTCCAAAAGCCGTCCACGATATTGCGCGTGGCAAACAGATATCATACCTTGTTTGAAACCGGACGCAGATGTACCGGGAGAAACAAGCGATTTACTATGAAATTCACAAACGAAGTCTTAAAACTTACAATGAGCGCTTTGCTTGTCCTTGCAGCAGCAAACCTGTGGGCAGCACCGGACAAGTCCTGCAGAAAAGCCTCCGAAGCCGCAATGAAAGTGGTGGAAAGAACATTGGGACAAAAACCCCGCAACATCATCTTTGAAGTGACCGGTCCTGTTGCTGAAGGAGAATATTTCAGCACCGAGGCGAAGAACGGGAAGCTCACGGTCAAGGGAAGTTCCACAGTGGCAGTCTGCCGAGGTTTCTACGATTATGTCACCTCCAACGGAATGGGCCTGAGCACCTGGACGGTAAACAATATCAGCCTGCCTGAAAAATTTGCCGACAGCCCGCTCAAGATTGTCACAACTCCTTTCGAGCACAGACAGTATATGAATGTCTGCACCCTCGGTTACACAATGCCTTACTGGGGATGGGAAGAATGGGAAAAAGAACTGGACCGTATGGCTCTCCACGGAGTGGATATGCCTCTGTCTCCAATTGGAAGCGAAGCCATCTTCGCAAGGGTTTGGCGCAAGTTCGGCTTGACAGAGGAGGAAATCGGAGCCTTCGTCACCGCTCCGGCACACCTGCCGTGGTTCCGTATGGGGAATATGTCAGGGCTGGACGGTCCTCTCAGCCAGAACTGGTATGACAAGACCATTGCCCTGGAGCACAAGATTATCGACAGGATGCGCGAGTTGGGTATGTCCCCGATTTTCAATGCCTTCGCAGGTTTTGTGCCCAAAGGAATCAAGAGAGTCTTTCCCGAAGCGGAACTCATCCATACGGGATGGGACGACGGACCTGACTATGTGTCGGATTTCATCTTCCCGGAAACCGATTTGTATCAGACCATTGCCAAAGAATATATAAAGGAATGGGAAAAGGAATTCGGCAAGGGCACCTATTATCTTGCCGACAGCTTCAATGAGATGAAAGTTCCTTTTGCAGAAAAGGGCACACAGGAGAGGTTTGACCAGATTGCTTCTTACGGAAAGGCCCTGTACAATTCCATAGCATCCGCCAATCCCGATGCAATATGGGTACTTCAGGGCTGGATGTTCGGATACCAACGCCATATCTGGGACCCGGAAAGCATCAGAGCCCTTTTCTCTCAGGTTCCGGATGAAAAGATGCTGCTTCTGGACCTGAGCGTGGACTTCAACTACGGCATCTGGGAAAACGAATATACCTGGAACTACGCCAAAGGCATCTACGGCAAGAAATGGATCTACAGCACCGTGCCCAATTTCGGAGGCAGGACCTGCCCCGCAGGTGACTTGGATTTCTACCTCAACGGTCACCTCAAAGCCCTCACATCCGAAAACAAGGGCAAGCTGATTGGACTTGGCACAGCTCCGGAGGGCGTGGAAAACAATGAGGTCATCTACGAGATCATAGCAGATGCTGCCTGGAGCACCTCCCACAAGGACATACGGGAATGGCTGAAACAATACAGTCTGAACCGCTATGGCTCCTGCCCGGACAAGATTGCCGAATTCTGGGAAGGAATGCTCTCAACCGCATACGGAATGTGTTCCAGCAGGGCTCAGTACAGGGTTCAGAAAATGCCTTTCTTCGGTCTGGGCGGCAGGTACATCATCTCTGAGGAATACTTCAAGGCCCTGGAATCTTTCATTGCAGCCTCAGACGAACTCGGAGAAAACGGGGAATATCTCAAAGACCTGGCTCTTTGGGCGGGCATCTATGCCTTCGGAAAGGCTGATGTGCTTGCAGACAAAATAAATGACGCTTATCTGTGCGGGGACAGGGAAGCTGCGGAAAAGATGGAAGCGGAGTTTATGGACCTGATGGCACGCGCGGACAGGCTTCTGGACAAGAATCCCGTAACCAGGCTTGAGAGATGGGTGGATTTAGCCCGCCAATGGGGAGACAGCGAAGCAGAGGCGGACCATTATGAGGTTGATGCAAAGAGACTTGTCACAACCTGGGGCCGTGGACGCATGCCGGACGATCTGGACGACTACGCCTGCAGGATGTGGTCCGGTCTCATAAGAGATTACTATATGCCGAGATGGCAGCATTTCTTCGATTCACAGAAGGAAGGCAAGCCTTTCGACTTCGATGCCTGGGAATACAAATATGCCGAGCAAAGCAAGGGAGTTTCCAGGCTCGAGGAATGCAAGGACCTTGTGGCTGAAGCCAGGGACCTCGTCTCAGTAGCCTCAGACATACTCCCCGTTGCTGACAGACTTCCGGGATGGACATCCTTCGATATGAAAGAAGGCAGCACACGCATCATCAGGATGATTGCTCCGGAAGACTACCCCGACATAAAGGCTCTGCGTTTCAGTTGGCAGAGGGGCAGCGATGACGTCAAGCTCAAACTTGTCCAGATAAACGGAGCCGGATGGGTGAGATTCAAAAAGGACAATCTCGGCATCACCATCGGCAAGGACAATCCTGTGGTGGAGATACCTATAGACATAGTACGCAAGGAAACCTATCAGTTCATATATCTGCACATAGTACTTGAGGATACCATAAAGAACGGTGATTCTCAGGTCAGAATCGAATATGTAAAATGAAACCGGAAATCTGCATAATGGCACTCGCAGCAGCATTGCTCCTGGGGTGCAGCAAGACTGAAGTGAGGGACAGCATTGAGATTGTCTCCGTTTCGGAAACATCCTTTAGCAGCGAAGGAGGATTCGGCTCAATCGCCACCTCCACAGGAGGAATTGCGGTGGAAGCAGTTTCCTCCGCTCCCCAGTGGCTCATAGTGAGCACAGTCAGGGAAAACGTCCTGTTCACAATCCTTCCGAATGAAAGCCCGGAAGAACGTAAGGGCACCATTTCCATCAAAGCCGGAGAAATCAGGGGAGCCTCCGTGGAGATATCGCAGCAGGCCTACAGCGGACTACGGCTGTCCTGTTCCAATGTGGACTTCACCGAAGACATCAGGCAGGCAGAAGTGAAAGTGAAATGTTCCTGCGAATACAGCATCGCTTTTTCAGAGAATCCGGACGGATGCTTCAATTGCGTGAAAACATCCGAAGGACTGGTTTTGAGCAGTTCGAAGGGACCTGGCAGACACGCCGTTACCGGACGGCTTTACGTCACGCCGGAAGACCCTCTCATTCCTTCCGCAGCAGTCACACTCCGTCTGAGGGAAAAATCCGTCTATGACTATATGGTGGGCACCTGGACCGCAACGGCAAGCGATGAAGGCCAAATTCAGAAATTCACGTTCAGCCGCAAGAAGGACCAATATTCCTTCAATGTGGAAATCGACCATTCAAAAACAGCCGGCCTGCCATTCACGGCGGACTGGGTGGACGGCAAAGTGAGAATACTCTCCGGCCAGGAATGCGGCTACAATCCTGAGCAGAACAAGTACCTGTCCCTGCATTACAACGGCACGAAAAACGGCAGCGGGTGGTATATACTCCAGACCGCGGGTCTGGTGGCCTGGGATGCGGAACCTGTTTTTGACGAAAATGCAGGCAGCATAGAACTCACTTTCGGAGACAGCGGCATCAACAGCGAATACAGCCCCAAACTGCTGACATTCTGGCTATGTCCGGGCAGATACTTCAACTTCGGCGGAAGCGGAGCCGGACAGGTAATCAGCTACAGTAAACTCACATTGACCAAAGAACTGACTGAGTAATCCTCAAAAAGAATGATCATGAAAAGGATAATCGCCACAATAATTCTCACCGTATTCTCTGCAACCCTCATCTGGGCGCAGAACATCAAGTCCTCAGGTACGGTGAAAGATGCCTCGGGGAATCCGCTTCCCGGAGTCGTGGTCGCCGTTAAAGGCGTAAACAATGCCACAGTGACCGACATTGACGGAAACTGGCAGTTGGACAATGTTCCGGCAGGTTCACAACTTGAAGCCACCTGCCTGGGATTCAAGGATGTGGTAAAACCGGCAGCGGCAAAAGTGAATTTCACACTGGAGGAAAGTACGGAAATGCTTTCAGAGGCAGTGGTGACCGGTATGACCACAACCGACAAGAGAATGTTTACAGGAGCCACGGACAAGCTCTCGGCAGTGGATGTGAACATCAGCGGAATGGGAGAAATAAGCCGTTCCCTCGAAGGCAAATCAGCCGGAGTCTCCGTGCAGAACGTATCCGGCACTTTCGGAACCGCGCCCAAAATCAGGGTCAGGGGTGCCACTTCGATCTACGGTGATTCCAAGCCGCTGTGGGTGGTGGACGGAGTCATTATGGAAGATGTGGTGGACGTGGATGCCAACTCCCTTTCCTCAGGTGATGCCACGACCCTTATCAGTTCGGCAATAGCCGGGCTCAATTCCGACGACATCGAATCTTTCCAGATTCTCAAAGACGGTTCCGCAACCTCCATCTACGGAGCCAGGGCAATGGCCGGAGTCATAGTCGTGACAACCAAGAAAGGCACCCCGGGAATGACCAAGGTCAGCTACAACGGGGAATACAGCATACGCTTCGTGCCGTCCTATTCCGAATTCAACATTATGAACTCGCAGGAGCAGATGTCCGTCTATGAGGAAATGTACCAGAAGGGCTGGCTCAATTTTTCCCGCAGCGTCTATGCAGCCAACGGAGGAGTTTACAACAAAATGGCCCAGTTGATGAACACCTACGACCCAGCCACAGGCAAATACATCATCGAGAATACGGAAGCGGGCAGAATAGCCTACCTCAGGGAAGCCGAGCTGCGCAACACCGACTGGTTCGCCGAACTGTTCCGCCCGAGCATCCAGCACAGCCACTCGGTCAGCGTTTCCGCAGGTAGCGAAAGAGGCAGTTATTACGCATCCCTGGGCGCTCTCGTGGACCCGGGATGGACCCTGCAGAGCAAGGTGAACCGCTATACTGCCCTGTTCAACACCACTCAGAAACTCTTCGGGGACTATCTGTCCCTCAACATCATAGCCAATGCATCTTACCGCCGGCAGAGGGCTCCGGGCTCGCTTTCCTCAGAGGTGAATGCCGTTGAAGGAACAGTGAAGAGGGATTTTGACATCAACCCCTATTCCTACGCTCTGCGCACTTCCCGCACCCTGGACCCGGACGAATTCTACACCAGGAACTACGCACCGTTCAACATCAAGCACGAGCTGGAAAACAACTATATGGACATTTCGGTGATGGACACCAAGTTTCAGGCGGAACTCAAGGCCAAGCCTTGCAAGGGTCTGGAACTTTCCGCCCTCGGATCCGTCCGTTACCAGATTTCCGAAACTCAGCACAATATCACCGACAACTCCAATCAGGCAGAAGCCTACAGAGCTGCGTACACGAGGATGATAAGGGACTACAACCCTCTGCTCTACAAAAATCCCGACACTCCGAATGCAGACAAATACACCATTCTGCCGGAGGGCGGTATCCTCAAGAAAAACAGCTACTCCGCACTCAGCGCCGATTTCAGGGCCTCAGCCACCTACAACGGGACCTTTGCGGACAAACACATACTCAACGCCTACGCTGCTATGGAAATCAACTCCCTGGACAGAAGCACTTCCTATTTCCAGGGCTGGGGTTTGCAGTATGAAGCCGGTGAAACACCATTCTACATTCTCGACCTTTTCAAGAAGCAGCTCGAAGAAAACACCTTCTATTATAATGTAGGCAATACTCACGAGCGCAACGTGGCATTCGCAGCCACCGCTTCCTATTCCTACGACTACCGTTACACCATCAACGGCACCTTCAGATACGAGGGTTCCAACCGCTTGGGCCGTGCCCGCAGTTCAAGATGGCTGCCCACCTGGAACGTGGCGGCGAGATGGTCTGCAGACCAGGAAGACTTCTTCAAGGCAATCAAACCGGCCTTCTCAACCTTCAATGTGAGACTCTCCTACTCCCTCACGGCAGACCGTGGACCGTCCTGGGTGAACAACTCCACTGCCATTTTCTACCCGACCACCCAATGGAGAGGCGATTCCGACATTATGGAGCCCGGTCTGGGCCTGTCCTCCATCGAGAACTCAGAACTCACCTACGAAAAGAAACACGAACTGAACATAGGTGCTGACCTCGGGTTCATAGACGACCGTATCCAACTGTCCTTCGATGCCTACAAGAGGAACAATTTCGACCTCATAGGCAATGTGGTCACCCAGGGTCTGGGCGGCTATTCGAACAAGATGGGCAATGTGGCCTCGATGAAATCCTCCGGAGTGGAACTTTCCCTGGCGACCAGGAACATAGTCACGAAGGACTTCTCCTGGACCACCAGTTTCATCTTCTCCCATATGAAGAACATCGTGACCGAGCTCAAGACCTACCAGACCATGATCAGCTATCTCACCGGCAACGGATATTCAATGGAAGGTATGCCGAGAGGAGCCATGTTCTCCCTCCAGTTCATGGGTCTGGATGAAATGGGCATTCCGACCTTCCTGGGCAAGGACGGACAGATCACCTCGACGGACATACAGTTCCAGGAGATGAACGACTTCAGCAATCTCAAGTATGAAGGGCCGATTGACCCGACGATGACCGGCAGCTTCGGCAATATCTTCAAGTGGAAGGGATTCACCCTCAATGTTTTCTTCACCTACTCTTTCGGCAACGTGGTGCGTCTGGACCCGGTTTTCTCAAGCAGCTACACCGACCTAACCGCAATGCCGCGCGAGTTTATGGACCGCTATGTGGTCCCGGGTGACGAAAACAGGACCAACGTGCCCGTGATTGCAAGTTCGAGACAGAACAGCAGGATAAGCAATCTCTCAATAGCCTACAATGCCTACAACTACTCCGATCAGAGAGTGGCGAAGGGAGATTTCATAAGGCTCAAGGAAATTTCCCTCGGCTATGAGCTTCCTAAGAAGGCCGTGGAAAAGCTGAGGCTCAAAGGGCTGTCATTCAAACTTCAGGGCACCAACCTATGTCTGGTCTATGCCGACAAGAAACTGGAAGGGCAGGACCCCGAGTTCCTCAACAGCGGCGGAGTCGCCACTCCTATGCCCAAACAGATGACCCTGACCTGCAAAATAGCGTTCTAACAAAAGGATTGGAATATGAACAAGACTATATATACAGCAATACTTCTCTGCCTTGCGGCCACATCTGTTTCCTGCGACAAATTCCTGGACCAGCTGCCTGACAACAGGGCCGAAATCGACTCCGTGGAAAAGGTCCGCAAGTTACTTGTCACCGCGTACAGTTCAAGAACTTACGTAAGGTACTTCGAATATGCTTCGGACAATGTGGACTTTGCCGGAGAAAAGAACCCCAACACCAACCAGCTCCTGGATCAGAATTATGCCTGGGAAGCTATGACTGTTGCGGAGAACGAGAGCAATGTGAACGTATGGCAGAACTACTACAAGATGATAGCCACTGCCAACGCCGCCCTCGAAGCTATAGAGAAATGCGGCACGCCTGAGGAAATGTTGCCGTACAAAGGGGAAGCCCTGCTCTGCCGCGCCTATGCACATTTCTGTCTGACAATGATTTACTGTCTGCCATACCATCCTCAGCTCGCTTCCACCTATCTTGGGGTACCATATATTGACGCCCCCGAAACCACCCTCAATCCGAAATATGTGAGGGGAACGCTTGAGGAAGATTACAGGAAAATAGAACAAGACATCGAGGAAGCCCTCCCCCTGATCAATGACGAAGCCTATAATGTTCCCAAATACCATTTCAACAAAAAGGCAGCCTACGCCTTCGCAACACGTTTCTACTGCTACAGCCTGCAATGGGAAAAAGCCGTAGATGCAGCCGGAGTCGTCCTGGGAAGCAACCCTTCCGAGATGCTGAGAGACTGGGCTGCCACGGCAAAACTCACCTGGGGATATGAATCCAGGACTATGGATTACATCGACCCTCTGAACAAATTCAACCTTCTGCTCATTCCGCTCTACACCGCCAACGGCACCATCTTCAATGCCTGGTCCGGTGCCGGTTCCCGTTTCACCCACAACAACAGGGTGGCGAAGAAAGAGACTTTCCGCTGCAAGAGGCCTATGGGAGGACCCTACGACACGGGCAAGGACGACTGCTATGCGATTTACCAGCATCCCCCTTTCCTGTGGTACGACAACATCACAAACAAGGTATGGATGCCGAAATGGCCGAACCAATGGGAAGTGGTCGATGCTGTGGCGGGGACCGGTTACAGCCGTTCCACTTTCGTAGCCTTCACTGCCAATGAGGTCCTGCTCAACCGGGCAGAAGCCTACATACAGCTGAAGAAGTATGACCTCGCGGCTGCCGACCTTGAGACCTGGAACCAATCCTTCTACAAGGTGGGACAGTACAGTGTACGCAGCCTCACCCCGGAACTGATTGACGAAGTCTATTCCGACCCGTCCTCAGCCCGTTACATACCTCTATATACAAGAGAGGAGCCTACCAGCCGCAAGGAACTCCATCCGCACGGTTTTACGGTGGAGGCGGGCAGACAGGAAAATATGACTCAGTGCCTGCTCTTCTGCCGCCGTCTGGACTTCCTCGGGGAAGGCTTGAGATGGTGCGACGTGAAAAGATACGGAATTACCGTGGACCGCTTCGATGACACCAACTACGATGATGCCACCACCACAGGCTACAAGGCCGGGGAATCGCTTCCGTACAATGACCTGCGCAGAGCCTTCCAGATTCCGCAAGAGTCCATCAAGACGGGACTGGAAGCCAATCCGGACGACAACTCCAAGAATCCGGACCATCCTTTTGTAAGCTCTTACGACACTCTAAATTAACGATTATGAGAAGCTTAAAGATATTTACAGCAATCCTCACCCTGAGCCTTGCGGTTGCCTGCGGGAAAGAAGAACTTTCCGGCAGCATATTCCAGGACCCTGAAGAGCGCAGCTCGGAATTCGACCTGTGGCTGCAGAGGAACTATGTGGACCCGTTCAACATCCGCTTCGAATACAGGATGCCGGACAGGGAGACCAATTTCAGCTATTGGGTTTCGCCTCCCAATGTCAGGGAGTCCATCATGATAGCCAAATTATTGAAGTTCACCACCATCGAGGCTATGATAGAAATGATGGCCACGGACGATGAGAGTGTGGACCCGGCTCTCTTCGTAAAATCCTATTTTCCCAAGGTAATCTTCCTGGTGGGCAGTTTCGAAATCAGCAACACAGGTACCACCAACCTCGCCTCAGCGGAAAACGGATTGCAAATCAACATATTGGGAGTCAATTTCTTCACGGTTGAGAAAGATGCCGTGAGAATTGCCGGAACTATGCTCCACGAATTCACCCACATTCTCGACGGCATCTATGCCTGCCCTGCCGAATACAAGGACGTGACCCCTGACGGCTATGTGGGCAGCCGCTACTCCACCCTTGGAAACGACTATCTGCAGAACGGATATGTGAGCAACTATGCCCGTTCAAGCGTGGCCGAGGACATAGCCGAAACCTGCGGAAGGCTCATATCCCTCACCGATGCCGAATGGGAGGCGATGTATGCCGCTGCCGGGAACGAAGCCGGAGCGAAACTCAGGATGAAACACGAAATCGTACGCAAATGGCTGCTCGATTCCTATGGTGTGGATGCCCGCAAATGGAGTGAAATCTACCACCGCAGAATCTCCGAACTGGACAGCCTGGACTGGGTATCCCTTGATGACTGATAATCTTGATGACTAAAACTTTGGAAAGCAATGAAAAAGTTCACATACATTCTTATGCTCTGTGTTGCAGCACTCTCCTGCAGCAAACCGGAGAGAATATTCAGCGAAGGAGCGTCTGAAAGGATTGCGGATGCGGTGGACCTCTACAAATCGGCAATTCTGGCAAGGGGAACCTGGGTAATGGAATATTTCCCTGATGACCAGCTGCGCTACGGAGGCTGGGTCTATGTGCTGGATTTCCGGGAGGACAACAGCATCGAGGCCTGGTTTGAGGGCAGCGGATTCGTGCCTTCCGCCGACCCGGTGACAGTCTCGGAATATGCCGTGGAATTCAGTACCGGACCTATGCTCAAGTTCTGCACCAACAATGACTATCTGCACTATTTCTCCTTCCCGGGAGGCCCCAACGGAGGAGGCTACCAGGGCTATAGGGGAGACTACGAATTCACCATTATGTCCCTCAATGAAACAATGGATGAAATCATTCTCAGGGGCATCAAGACAGAAAACAGAATACGCCTGAGCCCACTTTCGGGGAAATGGACTCCCGAGGAATATATCAATGCGGTAAGGGACAGCGAGTTATCCGTACGCCGCACCAGTTTTGACCTTACGCTGGACGGCGTGAAAATCGGAGTTTTGTCCAGGGCCTGCACCCCGGTTATGGATGATTTTTCAAGTTTCAGCAGAAGCAAAATCTGGACTCTCGAATGTGGGGAGCAAAAACAGGACATCTGCACAATAACCCTTCCCGACGGCATAATGAAAGCCTATGAGCCTTTCACCGTAAAGACTCCCCAGGACGGGGAATTGAGCCTTCAGACCTTCCGCTGGGTACTCGGAGAGAGCTCCGGCAAGGATGAGTTCGTCTGCATCGAAAACGGAAGAATTGAATTGAAATAAAACGCAAGTCTATGAATAGATATATCCTTACCCCGCTCCTCTGCCTTATTCTTGCAGCAGGATGCACGCAGGAAATAAAGCCCGAGGAAGTCGAACCGGGCATTCTCACTGTACGGGCGAGTGCAACTGTCAGAATGTCCGGCATCAGTTTTCCCTGGTTTGCCAGCAGCGACAGGATAGGAGTATATGCCAGGAAATCAGACAGCGGGGAGATTACTGTCCGCAACGCCTGTCTGGCTGCATATTCCTCAACAACCACTTCCCTGTTCAAGCCGCTGTCAGATGCTTCGAGAATAGAACTGTCTGATGGCGACAAGTTGGACCTGGGCCTCTACTACCCCTTCCGCACGAGTTGTGACAAGCCGGAAAGTCTGCCTCTTTCCATACCTTCCGAACAGACGCTCACACCGGGCCGGGAACCGTCATTCAAGCAAGACAACATCTTCACCTGCACGATTCCGGCTGTCGGGGCTATGGAGTCTCCTCTTGAGACCGAACTCCTGCCCGCCGCAGCCTACCTCAGAATCAGCATAAGCAGTTCCTCCCCGGCCTATTTCAACTCTTTCCGTCTCGAAGGCAGCCGGGGCAGTGTCCTCGCATTCACTGAAGGCAGTTTCGACCTTTTCACCGGGGCCATAGACTCCGGAGATGAAACCTACGATACCATAGGACTCAGCTCCGAGACTTCTGTCACCGTCACATCCTCGCCCCTGGAGATATATGTAAAGGTCAATCCGGGATTCAGCGGGGACAAGCTGACCTTCTTCGGCACAATGGGCAAAGCCGAACTCACTCTCGCGGAATTTGAAGTACCCGAAGGCGGATTCAAAAGCGGAGAATGCAGTCTGTATGACGTCAAAATAACCGGAGAATTCGAAATGCCCGGGGATTTGAGCAAAAATGGTACAGCCAACTGCTACATAGTGACCGAAGCCGCATCAGAATATTCCTTCGATGCCACGGTCAAGGGCAACGGCAGCAACGGCATCTCCTGGACTTTCGACGGCACCCCGGTAAGCAAGAACTTCCAAGCTGCCATCTCACCGGCTTCGGCTGCACTCCTTTGGTACAGCAATCCGGAGGAAAACGAAAGTCTCTCCCCTGTCGTAGCCTCAAGCGTAAGTTTCGACCCGTCAAGCGGTCGCATAAGTTTCCGCACGCCGGAATCATTCGTGGAGGGCAATGCCGTAATAGCAGCCTTTGATGCCTCGGGCAACATTCTTTGGAGCTGGAACATCTGGGCAGTGGAAGGCTGGGACAGTCAGGCGAGCGCGAAGACCGCCGGCAGATATGTCTTTATGGACAGGAACCTCGGAGCCGTATCGGGAGCTGATGCTGATGTAAGCGATGTCAAGGCTGCTGCAAAAGCCATAGGCAATTACTATCAATGGGGACGCAAGGACCCTTTCCCTGCAGCCAGAACCTACACGGACGGCTACAAGGTGGAAGAAGGCTGGGGACTGTATGCCTGGACTCCGCTGGATGCTTACAAAGTCTCCGGGAACAAGATATTCTCCACAGACAGAACAGCAAACGGCAGGATGCTCGGCAGCACTCTCGGAAGCGGCTACACCCTTGAAGACGCAGTGGAAGAAAGCGCAAGATATCCGCACAAATGGATGTTCTCAGGCAACAGCGATACGGTATTCCCTCAGTACAGCTGGTTCACAGCCGAGGGACAGTTTGAAGCCAGAACACTGCTTGAACGTATGGAATGGAGGTATCTCTGGGGCAGTACGGACAATGTCAGCAATGTCAAAACCGTCTATGACCCTTGCCCTCCGGGATGGAAAGTGCCTACAGCCGACGCCTTTGTGCCTGTGCTCAACAATGTGAAGCCATCCGACGGAGGTCACGGAATCATTTCTTCGGGCTATGGACTGTATTTCCCATATGGAGGTCAGAGAAAGGCTGGTTTCGGAGGCTCAGTCATAGTGAGTGCCGAAGACATTATGGTCGCAAGCGCCAGTGTGGCAGGTTCCCTCTACCCTATCAGGGCCAGCCGCAGCAGTTCATCGGCCGGCAGTTACGGCTCTTGCATCACCAGCTCCAACAGCTACGCCGGAGCCGGTCTCCAGGTCAGGTGCGTTAAGGAAGATGTGGCATCCGTCGCAGCTCCTCACGGCAGGCAGACAGGCCACAGGGCCGCCCTTATGGGAGACTCAATCACCAGAACCTGGCGTGACAGGGGCCGCAAGGAATTCTTCACAGAGAACGACTACCTCAACAAAGGCATTGACGGCACAACCACCACCAATATGCTCAACCGCTTCTACACCGACATTGTCTCCGATGACCCTCAGCTCGTCGTAATCACGGCAGGTACGAATGACCTTGCCCAAAACGATGCCTGGGGCAGTGCCTGGAACCAGTGCAATTATGTCAGCCGCGAGGAACTTCTGGCAAACGTGGCCCTGATGGCCGCCATAGCCGAAGATCTCTGCGGGGAGGTTATAATCGGCTCAATCTGCCCGAGCAGGGATATGTGGTGGAAACCGGATGAGTGGAAAGCCGTTTACAACGGAGACTGGATAGCGGAGAAGATAGTTGAGACGAACAAACTTCTGAAAGCCTGGGCGGAGACTCACGGCTATGCCTGGGCCGATTACCACTCTGCCCTGAAAGACGATGAGGACAACCTCAAGGACGAATACTGTTGGGTGTTCGGAACCAATCCTGACGGCAGTCTGAACCTGGACAGAGTGCACCCTAACGCAGATGCGTTCCTCATTATGGAAAGCATACTCAAACCGCTGATTGACGGCAAACTGTTCGACCCGGACGAAGGCAAACCCGGCTCCGGAAACATTGATGACCTGGACAAGGAGGAATGGAAATGAATACTTTGAAAAAATACATACTGATTGGCGGAGCGATAATGCTCGCAGCCTGCTCCAAGGAAATTGCCGTTGAAAATCCGGATGATGCCGTGACTTTTTCAGCATCCCCATCTTCCACGAAAACGGCTTACTCGGATGAAGGGGCTAAGGTTTCGGTGTCCTGGGTGGAGGGTGACTGCATAGGAATATGGTCGGGCTCAGGGACATCCACGCTCAAATCCAACAGCCAGTACAGGGCCGTCTCCTCGGGGGCTTCTTCAGGATTCGAATTCGTATCGAGAAGCGAAAGAATCCGCTGGGAAGAGGAAAGGCAGTCCTTCTATGCCATTTATCCATATGATGCGGAGGCAGGGAGCGACCCTCGTATGGCAAGCCTTGAAATACCTTCCCTGCAGAGGCAGACATCCGCAGACGACATCTCAAACCTGAGGAATCAGGATATTATGTGGGCCTGCGCCCCGGATTTGACCAGAGGCGAAAACGATGAGGTCAAGCTCGATTTCCACCACGCCCTGACAATCCTGGACCTCGAGCTCAGCACCGACAAGAGGATGATAGTGGACAGAATCGTCTTTGAATGCATTTCATCCGAGACTGCTCCCCTGTCTTTTGAAAATGGCAGCATAGACCTTTCCACCGGAACAATCACAGCCGGTTCAAAGACCTCCGCATCCATCACTCTCGAGTGCGGATTTGCAGTATCCTGGCCGGCGACGACCCACTTCTACATAGCATTCAACCCTTCTCTCGCATCCGAGACGATGAGGATTTCTGCAGTGGTGGGAGGTCAGAAAAAGACACTTGCAGAAAGGACACTCCCCGCTTCAGGGGCAGGTGCCGGCAAGGTGCTTAATGTGAAGGTGGATTACGAAGTGCCGGAATCGGATGCAATCCAGATCAAGGACCTGAGCGAAGTATCCACAGCCAACACCTATCTGGTCACATCTCCCGGTGAATATTACAGATTCAAGGCCAACGTCAAGGGCAACGGGCAGATTCCCCAGGCCTTGCAGAGCGTAGTGGAAGGCACTGACATAACCCCGGGATCCGTACTGGTGCTGTGGTATAACTGCCTTCAGACCAGCAACAAATGGGTGGACCTCTGCCCTATTGTGATGGGTTCTCTGGTCCTTCAGAACGGATATGTGTATTTCGACACCCCTTCAGAGTTCATAAACGGAAACGTAGTGATTGCAGCATTTGCAGAAGAGGGCCTCGACTACGACAGCATAAGCGTGGATGCCAAAGGGAATATCGACAATGCCACTTTGCTCTGGAGCTGGAACATCTGGGCTGTCGAAGGCCTGGACCTCGAAGCGGAAGCCCTGAACCTCGAATACACAGCCGCCAATGGACAGAAAACCCCATTCACCGTGATGAACCGCAACCTCGGAGCCATATTCAGCGGAGACCAACTCCCCGCTTCCGACACCAAGGGCTATTATGCAGCTGCCGCACTGGGTAATCTCTATCAATGGGGCAGAAAGGACCCGATTCCGCATATTGCCGATTACGAGAATTACTGGCCCATAGGAAACGTGAACAAACTGCTCACCACTCCGACCTATACTCCGATAGTGGCTCTGCAGAAAACACCTTCCACATCAGAAACGCTTGACCGGCAGATGTTTGTGCAGAAGGGCGGAAAGATTGCCACCGAAGGCAACCCGGCCGTGGATGAATGTCTGTTCAGCTTCGACAAGAATACCGTAAGTTTCTCTCAGGCCATAAACGAGGCGGCAAAATATCCATATAAATATTTCAAATGTGCCGGGAGCCACACCTACGACAAGCACTGGTTCCCGAACAATCCTGCGACCGACCCTTGGAAATATCTCTGGGGAGACTGTGACACAGACGACGGAACGGCACTCGAGAAGACCCTCTTCGACCCTTGCCCTCCGGGATGGAAACTCTGGCAGGAGGAAACCATAAACGCCTTCGTGCAGAAAGGGGCCGAGTCGGCATCCATTGCGCCTGGAGGACACGGACTTATGGTTGCAGGTTCCTATTTCGGCTACAACGCGGGAGGCAGGAACGAAGATATGAGCGAGAGTTACAGCGAGCCGGTGGTCATCTGCGGATACGCCTGCCCTATAGGTCTGATTTCGGGCACCGGTGCAGACAGATACAATCATCAGATTCTCCGGTACACCCTCTGGAAATCTCCGACAAGTTCTGCAAATTCAAGCATTTCGGTGACGGTCTCCAATCCGAACGGAGGGGATGCCAAGAAGGCTGGAAGTTATTCAGTTCGCTGCATAAAAGAATAAAATACTTAAAACTATAGAATTATGAAAGATGTATTGAAACGGAAGATTTACGAATCTCCACAAATGTGGGCCGACTCCGCAGTCCTCGAGGAGGGATTTGCGTTGAGCACCCAGGACAACTCCATTGACAATATGGGAAAATGGACCGGATGGGAAACGGTGGATGAAAACAATTAAGGAGGACACAACTATGAAAAAATCATTACTTTATCTTGCGTCTGTCCTCGCCATTGCGGGATGCGCAAAGGAGACACTGGTCGGGAATGAAGAAGAGACCGGAATGGGTTTCCAGATTATTGCCAGCGTTGACAAAACCAAGACACTGCATAGTGAGGATGACCAGGAAGGGATCAAGACCAGCTGGGTTGCCAAAGATGCAATTGGTGTCTATGCTTACAAGCAGAGTAAAGAAAATCATTACTGGCTGAATTACAAGGGTGAGGCAGAATCAGATGCAGAGGTTGCATCCTTCAAAATCAGCGGAGGTTATATTCTTGCCGGAGCTTGGGTTGACTATAAGATTTACACATATTATCCTTTCAACAGCAGCATAGCGACCGTGCAGCATATGAACTCTACAGACCCTGTTGGAGATTCTGATCCTTCAGCCTTTCCTATCACTGTTCCGGCATCACAGTCTCAAACCTCTGCCGGGGATTTCAGCCATCTTGCGAGCACTGACTTCCTCTATGGATATGCAGTGAACCAATGGGATTACAACGACAAGACCGGAGAATCCAAGAAGATTCACGTGAATTTCCACCACGCCCTCTCTGTACTCGAAGTATCACTCACTGCCGTCCATAGCGGAGTCAATGTAAGTTCTGTCACGGCGACCATAGAGGATGAGAACGAGCTTTTCTCGCTGTCCGAAGCCAGCATCAATCTTGAGACAGGCGCAATTGTTCCATTTGCAGGTACTCCTTCCATAAGTGTAAACCTTCTGGAAAGCGCCCAGCTGACTTCTGAACCGAGCAAAGTCTATATGCAGATAACCCCGGGACACGCTGGAAAAGTGCTCAGCATCTATGCATCCGTAAACGGACAAAACCAGAAAATCGGTGCTGTCAAGGTACCGGCATCCGGAATCCCGGCAGGTGTCAAGGCTGCTCTTTCGTTCAATGTAGAGTACTCTGCTCCGACCAATTTCACGGATTTGTCTGCAAACGGAACTGCAAACTGCTATCTTGTAAATGCCCCGGGAGCTTACAAATTCAAGGCTACTGTCAAAGGAAATGGGGTAATACCTTCGGCTTTATCCTCAGCTGTGGGAGGTTCCTCTGACATAGCTCCAAAATCAGCCCTCATCCTTTGGTACAACACTATCCAGACCAGCAGTTCCTGGAAGGATGCCTCTCCGATAGTGATTTCCTCCGTTGAACTCACAGAGGACGGCTACATCCAGTTCTACACACCGAGCGAACTTGTCCCGGGCAATGTGGTCATTGCCGCCTTCGCGGAAGAGGGCCTGAACTATGAGAATATAGAGGCGGACGAGAATAAACTCCTCACCAATGCCACAATGCTTTGGAGTTGGAATATATGGGTTGCTGATGGTTATGTTCCTGACAGCAGAACACTGTCTGTCGGCGGCTTCACTGTAATGGACAGAAACCTTGGTGCATTGATTGACGGAAGCACATCCACCAACCCTTACGAACTCGTTGCAGCCATAGGTAACCATTACCAGTGGGGAAGAAAGGATCCGTTCCCGACTTTCGCGGATTACGCCAGCAACAACTCATTCCCTTGCCAGTATAGCAAACTGCTCACTACCCCTACCTTCACTCCTATTGTTGCACTGCAGATTAATTCCCAGGGAGCAAACAATAATGTGAATAAGCAGATGTTCGGCTATGAACTCAATTCTGACGGTTCAGTAAATACTGGAACCTGTGTCAATTACGCTGGTAAGTCGTCATTTGCCACCTCCACCGACAAATTGGATCACTATCTGGAGTTTACAACAAAACACCCATACAAGTTCATAGGAGGAGTAACAGCTGTCGGAAATAACAATTTGGAATTCAGCAACTACAACTGGTATTACAAATCTGACAGTGACCAGACCTATAAGGCACTTTGGGGAGACGGAGAAAGCTACTCCGACGCCCGCAACATAGAGAAGTCCCTCTATGATCCTTGTCCTGCGGGTTGGAGAGTGATGACCTATGAAGCAGCTGTTGCCGTGCAGGAGTCCTTAACGGATGCCAAAGTAGCAAGCAATCTTCACGGTGTCATATCCCAAGGTATATACTACCCTCATACCGGACGCGGACGTGAATACGGCAGCTTCAGGATAGAATATATTGGTGCTACCGGTTATACTACAGATACCTTTTTCTGGCACTCCACTGCTGACAAAGGTTATTCTGGTTATTGTTATCCAGGAAGGTTAGCCATCGCTTCCCCTGCCAATTATTCAGCAGGAGACGCAGCTACGGCATCTATTGCAATAGACAGGTGCGGTGCACAGGGACTTAACGTACGCTGCATAAAAGAATAACCCCACCACTCAGACAAAGGTAAAAACGAGGTCGAACCTGCGGATTCGGCCTCGTTTTTACCTTTGATGGGGCTTGGAGTTGAAGGGCCTCCGGATGAATGGTAAGAAAATTTCTGATGAAAAAGTTACATGGAACGTGAATAAATCCATCAGTCAGGTATAAAAAAGGAAAAAAACGCGAATTTTTTTATCAATCGCGCAATGATTCCAAAAGGCTGATATAGTTTTGCCGCTGAGAAATTTTGACGCGATGAAACTTTTTTCGGACATATACTTTTCCTTTTTCAATCCGGGCCGGCCCATTTTTACAGGCCGCTTCAATCGGGGCTTCTGTCCTTTGCTGCCGTTGATTTTCTATGTTACTTGCTTGCCGGCCCTTTTCTTCTCCTGTGCAAAGTCCGATCCGGCATCCACCGACTGCCTGGCCTCAAGAGACATACATATCAGGCTGAATGCCGTCAGGTCCGGGCAGAGTATGCAGGAGGCGGGAATCAGCCACATACAAGTCCTGGTCTATAATGACGACTCCAGGAAACTGCTGGATTCGCGAATGTTCTTTGAAGCTGAAGAGGGCTTTGAAAACCTTGTCTGCGCCACTTCCTGCACCGGAAACAAAGAAATTGTAATCCTGTGCAATTTACCCCGGACTTTCCCCGAATGGGCAGATGTACTCAGTATCCATTCCCTGGAGAGACTTGTGACCGGGCTTGAAAAGGAAAGCCTGTCTTTTCCCGTGATGTCCGGTTCCGCAAAGGTCAGTGCCGGAGGGGAAGTGGACATTATGGTAAAGCCTCTTGCCGCCAGAATAAGGCTCAGGGAAATATGCAGCGATTTCAGAGGTACTGCGTACCCCTTTGAGGAAATAACGGATGTGAAAGTGTATCTGACAAATGTCAATGCCGACAGTCCGCTGTTTCCCGACCGGTCTTATGGACGGAGATTCATCAATAACGGCTCGCTCAATCCCCTTGATATCAACGGGTTCAACGACAAAAGCCTGATATTCCGCGAACTCGGGCCAAAGGTCGGAATGGACCCGGTTGTGACAGATATGGAATTCCTGTGCTATGCCAATCCGGTCACGGAAGAGGCCTTCGGATGTCCTCTCACCAGACTGGTCATAGAGGGAAAGATTCTCGGAAAGACCTGGTACTGGCCCATTGACCTTTGCAAGCTGCAGGAAAATGGCATACAGGCCGGAGAGGACTACGAAATCAGTCTCACGATTTTGAGGACCGGAACTGACGACCCGGACACTCCTGTCCGACTCGTGGGAGGAGAACTTGAAATGGAAATTGTACAATGGAAAGAGAAAGAAAACCAGCCGATATATTTCTGAAAAGAACGAACGTCGGAAAGAATTTTTGGGTTCATTTCATTTTGTGTTTATTGAATGTCTGCGGATGCACGGCTGTCGGGACTGATACCCGTGCTGCCGTTGACATTGTGCTTTCCCCCTCCGGGATAGCCGTCAAATCTGTTTCGGCTGAAGACAACGGAATCATAGATGCCAACATCTTCATCTTTTCGGACACAGGTTTTCTTGAAAGATCCGTCTATGTGAAAGGCGACAGATATGGCACCACTCTCGTGAAAGACAGGCGTTACGATATCTATGTGTGCGCCAATTTCGGACGGCCAATCTCCGTCAAGACCCGGGAAGACCTTGAAGCCATACGTTTCCATCTCGCGCATCCGGAGGATTTTTCCACCGGGACACCTATGAGCGGATGTGCGAAAAACATTCTGCCGTCTGAGGAAATCAAGATACCATTGATAAGGCTCTGCTCGGAAATTATCCTGTCCTTTGACCGCAGTCTGCTCGACGAAGACGTAAAGATGACCGTTCAATCGTTGGAAATCGGCAATTGTCCCAGGTACTGCAAGGCCTTCGGGACCTCCAGGGTGGAAGAAGCCGACGGATGCTTTCCAGTGGGGTTCACGAGAGATTATCTGGAATGTGAGCCACTGAACCTTTGCGACGAGAGGGGCCGCAGCGGGCAAGTGAGCCTGATTATGCTGGAAAACCGGCAGGGACTCTTCCCGGGCAATCCGGATTCGGACGCAGGGAAGATTCTGCCGGAAAACCATCCCGGTCGGGAAATCTTCTCGTATGTAGAAATAGGTATAGAATACGAATCCTCCTACAGCAGTTCTTCATCGGGAGTTCTGAAATACCGTTTCTATATCGGAGACAGCTTCTCTGATGCCAATGTAGAAAGGAACTGCCGTTACCACATTACAGTCACCCCTCGGGGAAGCGGAATAAGCGAGGACAGCTGGAGGGTGGACAAAACATCCCTGATTACCCGAACAACGTTCTCGATGGAGCCCGAAGGCTATTTGGAAGTGGAGATTGGGGATGAAATACACATAAGGTGCACCTGGTCTCCGGAATGGGCTCCGTTTTACGGGGGAGACGAGGAACTGGAAGAAGACAGGGAAAGGGGCATCTACGAATATGTAAGGGATGAGGACGGTAAAGGAGTCAGGCTTACCATCACCGGTTATGGGACAGGAATGGTATATATGCGTGCCGGAGACCCGGTGAACCAGTCGGGACTGCTCTACCTGCACGTCAAGGAAAACGCGAACAAAGAGGAATAGTATTATGAGACGAAATGTGATGTTTGCGGCTGCCGCACTCTTTTGTGCCTGCACAGCAGAGATTCCCCAACAAAGGGCCGAGACTGAAGAATGCCGCCTCAGATTAGCCTTCAGTACGGCTACAAGCCACAGCAAATCCGCGCTTTTCCCGGAAGAGGACCTGAGGGATTTGAATATCTTTGTCTGGAGGGACGGCTATTTGGTGGACCATATCTATGCCGATGCAGTGGATGGGGAGGTGTCACTTGCTCTGGTAAATGGAGGAGTTTATGATTTCTACGCCATTGCAAACTGCGGCAAGTCCGTGAGCCCCGCTCAGGAGAACTGGCAGAGCGACGAAGAATCAATGCGCAGTCTTGAGCTTGATTTTCCCACTGGAGAAGGGTCCCTCTATCCTCTTTACGGGGTTATCCGAAGCGTAAGTCTCAACGGACAAGACAACAGACTTGATTTTCTGCTTGAAAGACTGGTCTGCCGGATAGGTTTGAGATTTCTCCCGGACGAAGCTCTTAACGGGTCCGGAATCAGGATCACCGGCATCAGGACAATCGATGCCGCTGCCAGCATATATCCTTTTTCAGAACGCAACAAGGCGGAAGAGGGCCGGCTCGTTGCAGGTGACTACGCCTCAGAGGCCGATCTTGAAAAAATAAACTCCGGTGGGGAGGTGGAGTTCTTCGTGTACGAAAACTGCTGGGGAGAACTGCTTCCCGACAATACGGAGCAGAAACAAAAGGTCCCCGAATCTTTCGGCAACCTCAGGGGGCCCACCTATATTGAAGTGGACTGCTGCTTCGGTGAGAACAAACTGCTCAACGGCAAACTTACCTACCGGATTTTCCCTGGCAGAAACGCCACGACCGACTTCGACCTGGTCCGCAACTCCTCCTGTATCATCAGCCTGTTCGCATCCAAGGACGGTCTGGACGAACTGAGTTGGAGGATAGAACAGGACACTGGATTCAACAACTATCTGGCAAGAATGGAAGTGACAGAAGGGCACGCACTCAACAATCTCTATATGGGAGAGGTATTCAAGGCACGCATAAGCGGTATAGATCCTTCCATCACGGCTTATTTCGGAGGGAACCTTGAAACGATGGCAGACAACATCAGCCTGCGATGCATAAAGGGAGGGATGTCGGACCCGGTGACATTCAACATTTGCGGGACAGACGGAATGGGCATACTTGTGGAGGGTACTTGCCGGGCTGTAGCAAACGCCGCGGAGCTTTGGATTTGCGACAGGGCAGGCAATTGCGTGACCAGACTTTCGAACGACATTTTTACGAGCAGTCCCCAATTCGTATTTTCAGGAACTGCAAGAGCTGTGGCACCGACGCCCCTGGCAGAAGATCAAGAATTGATAATCAATGGCTCTCTTAAAATGTTCCATATCCATCTCTGCGACAGGAACGGGAAGAACCTGAATTCAGCCGCCAGCGGATGCTATGGATTCGACCCGTCTGTTTTCAACTTCAGTCAGACAAACAATTCATCCTCCTGGGCCTATGCAGGGAATTGTCTGATCAGCAGGCTCACCCGGAGCAATTCATCCGCTCAGGACGGAATGGCGTGGGGTTCAGTCGAGTTGAAATTCAATAATAACGGTCAGTCTGAATCTGTGAACCGGGAATTGTGGAGTCTGGTCCGCAGTGACAACCCGATAAAAATCAGTGTCACGGAGCAAAGCCTGGGCACTATTGCGTCAATCAATTACAGGCTTGACTACAAACCGCTAAAAGTGCATTTCTGCGATGCCGGTTACGGAAGCAAAGCAAAGGCAGAAACCTTCGGCGTGCAGTCCAGACTCTTCTTCCACGTGGAAAACGAATCACGTATGTCATTCAACCTCACGCATATCACCTTGGCCGAAGCCGGAGAGTCTTATTACCATCCTGCAAGTGTCAGTATTCCCTCCGGAATGAAATACTATTTCTACAACTGCCCTTCAGATTGGAATTTGCCTGAGCTGCTGTACCTGATATTCGCTCAAGCGAAGTTTCCCGACTCAGTCCATATGCAAGGCAGAGGCTGTACAAGCAGAGCCTCAGGCACTGACTTCATAATAGAATTGAACGGCACTTTCGAGAAACTCCTGGATGCCGTCAAATGCGCCGACAGCCAATATTTCTCCAATAATTTCGGCTATCAAGGCAGTCTCCCCTATTCATATCTCTACACCCTGAACGACGGAATCAGAACAATGATTGACATCTGGACGGACGAAGGAGGAGAGGTGAATTATGACTACACTCCGGAACTGGAGAACGGCAGTCCGGCCAGCAGCATAGTTTATGATGACTACCCTATCAAATGGTCTTCCTTCTATTCTGATGGGGTTCTGCTGGATGCCAAAGACAAGTCCTACAACATCAGCAACCTCTACGGCAGCCTCAGCGACGTGAATCCCAAAAACATATCCAAGTTGATGGATTGTGCGATAGACCTTGACTTTCAGATCAAGAATCCGGGCAGTTCCTCCCCGTATTACGGGATGACCTTCTCCGCCCCGGTACAGAATACGGGTTTTCCCTACGTCCTCATCTGCGACGGACGGTGCGAAGTGCATCCGAAGGGGCAGTGGGGAAATGCTGATGTCAGGTATCCCAGCTCCACGGCCAGCAACTCGAATCCCGGACGAAGGACCCACTCCGGTACAGAGAACCTGACAGGGGACGGAATTTCCAACTGCTTTACAAATATCTACAACACGGTTTTCAAGGATTACTACAGCAACCTGGCAATCGAATCCAAAAGTTGGCAACACCACTCCCATCCGACTAAACTCAAGCTTTATCCTGACATTGCCCTCTCCCCCGAACCTCAGGAAAACTATCTTTGGAATATGACATTCAGCCAGACGGATGTAATCTACAACAATCCGGGATATGACGCGAATTACGACCAGAACCCCTATACGGTGAAAGCCACAATGGATTTCAGCAACCTGCACAAAAATTTCACACACCGTATGGTGGTCATACGCTGAAAGGGCTATTCGTCCCGAAGTTCAAAGTCGAAGCGCAATCCGTGAGGTTCCAGAGATGATGCACGGATTTGTCCTCCGTGGAAAAGAACAGCATTGCGAACTATTGACAACCCGAGACCGGGACCCGGGAAGGACTCGCCACCTATGCGGTAGAACCTTTCGAATATTTTCTCCAAGCACTCCGGCGGCACACCCGGACCGTTGTCACAATAAGTCAGGTGAATGAATCCGTCGGCTGAGCCCGAACCGTTGAGTTCAATGGTAATTCCGCAACCGGCATAGCGGAGACTGTTCTCCACGAGATTCCTGTACAAGGCATAAATCAGGCT
>JALFCH010000069.1 GCA_022771245.1 Rikenellaceae bacterium
GGGAATGAGTTGGGACTCAAGCAGTTCATCCTGTTCCCTGCGGCTCATCTGCACAAATTTGTGATAGGGGTCTATGTTGGGCTGGGCCACGAGTACGTCCAGTTTCTGCTGGGGAACTTCGTCCGGAGTGTACCATTTGAAGAGGGACCAGGCTATAGGTCCGAAAATCGTCAGTGAGAGCCCCAGCATATATGCCAGTCTGGCCTTCCGGTTGAATCCCCGGGGACCGAAGCCGGCCCACCGTCCATCCGACAATGCCGTCAGGAGTCCGAATATCAGCAGGTTGGAAGCCCAGACCCAGAGCGAGCCTCCCAGACTGCCGAGAGTGTCATACCACTGAACCATATAGACACTTCTGGCGAAGGCATTGCCGAGGGTGAGCCAGGGCCAGGATATGTCCACTGCAAAATAGGCCTTTTCCCAGGCTATCCAGGCCGCAGCGAAGAAAATGTAGGGAAGACTGCCGCTGAAGGACCTGCGGGAAAGCCTGTAAAGTCCCCAGACGGCAAGCATCTGCAGGGAGTTCAGCACTATTGCAGTGATTCCTCCGCCAACTGTGGCATTGCACACCCAGAAAGTGCTGACTGTGTTCCAAACTATAAAGGCGGTCCAGACCGGCAACCACAGTCTCCGGAATCCGCTCAAAGTGGCAATCCGGTCGGCGCAAAGCAGGGGAATGAATGCGAATAGCGCCACGAACCCGCAGTGGGGCACGAGATAGGGAAGAGACAGAAGCAGCCCGGAAAGGACTGCCAGTGACCATATAAGTATTTTTTCTTTTTTCATATTCTGGAATATCGGAATGCGTATAGGCAGTCGCCGGCACCACAAAGCGTGCAAATATAAGAAAAATAACTATATTTGCAGGCTTTACCACACCTGGTCCACAGGGCCGTGAACAAATTACCCGTCCCTATGCAGTTTGACGTACAACTTCTCAATATAATAAAAGGATTCATAATAGGAATCTGCGCTTCGGTGCCTATAGGGCCGATAGCCATTTTCGTTATTCAGCAAAGCCTCAGCAAGGGGCACAAGGCCGGATTCGTGACAGGTATGGGCGCGACCATAGTTGATACTATGTTTGCGGCAATTTCCATTTTTGCCCTCGCCTATGCCCAGCTTTTTATGGAAAGGCACAGGGAGCTTATACTCGTGGCCGGCGGACTCGTGGTGATGGTAATAGGTATCATAATGGCTTTCAGCAATCCTGTTGAAAGGGAGGCCCGTATGAGCAGCCGGGGCAATGAGAAAATTTCCAAACTGAAGACCAAGAACAACACGGTGACCATCCACGATTTTCTCAAATCTCTGCTGATGGGGTTGGCGAATCCGGGAGGCATACTTGTGCTTTTCACCTTGTTTACGGTCTTCGGTATCGACACCACGGCCCAGCAGGACTGGACTGCCGCACCCATCATCATTGCTGTGGCCTCAGGTACCATTTTCTACTGGTTCTTCTTCAGCTGGTTCGTGAGCCATTTCCGCAAATATGTAAATATCAGGACTTTGATATGGATATCCAGGGTGATGGGAGCGATAGTGGCTGTGCTGGGCATCGCACTTCTGGGAGAGGGTTTGTTCCGCGTGCTGTTCCAGGGGGCCAGGTTATTCTAATTCTATGAGTTATCTCGAAAATCTAATTCAAATCTGAGGCGACTTATTATGGCAAACAAGTTTTTCGGTAATTGGATTGTGAAGAATGTTCTTGGAGCGCTGGCTGTAGCTGCGTTTCTTGTCGGTGCTGCGGCTCTCACCCTGCATTTCGTGACAAGGCACAATCAGGAGCTGACGGTGCCGGATCTTACGTCTATGCCTTTGAGCAGTGCCCGTTTCGACGCCGAACAGGCGGGACTCAGGACAGAGGTGGTTGATTCGGTCTATGTGCGCAGGCTCAAGAGGGGCTATGTGTTCAAGCAGGATCCCATTCCGGGCTCAAAGGTCAAGAAAGGCCGCCGCATATCCCTCACCATCAATGCCGTCATACCCAAGAAAGTCACTATGCCCAATCTTGTGGGCTATTCTATGCGTCAGGCAAAAGCTGAACTCAGCACTAGGGGACTGGTGTTGGGGCGTTTGATTTATGTCAGCGACATAGCCACCAACAATGTACTCAAGCAACTCAAGGGCAATCACGAAATCGAAGCCGGAGAGGAAATCGAGAGCGAGTCCGTCATCGACCTTGTGCTTGGCCTCAATCCCGAGGACAACACGACCAGCATCCCTGACGTAAGGGGCCTCAAACTCAACAGCGCAATTGACGCGGTGCACGAAAATTCCCTGAACATCGCCAGGGTCATCTATGAAAAGGATGTCAAGACATCCGAGGACAGCATAAGTGCATTCGTGTGGAGAGTGGTTCCGGAGCCTTCCGAGCAGCCTTGCCTTATGGGAGAGGAAGTGAAACTGTATCTTACAACCGACATCGCCAGAAAACCGGTTGAACTTGCACTATGAATCTGAACGACGACAAATTCTGCGACTGGGAAGATGTGGACCAGGCCTCGGCCGAGGAGATGGAGGATGCTGATGCCGGTCAGGACGGAATGTTCGAGCATTACCGTTTCGACGTGTCCGACGGCCAGACTCCGGTGAGGGTGGACAAATACCTCGCTTCGCATATGGAATACACCTCCAGGCACCGTATCCAGCTGGCAATCAAGAAGGAATACATCAGGGTGAATGACAGGGTGGCGAAGGCCAACTGCATCGTGCGTCCCGGGGATGTCATAAAGTTTGTGATGCCGTATCAGAGGCGGGGACTGGAAATTCTGCCTGAGGACATTCCTCTCGATATAGTCTATGAAGACGAGGACCTGCTGGTCGTGAACAAGCCTGCCGGAATGGTGGTGCATCCCGGTCACGGACATTTCAAAGGCACGCTTGTGAATGCTTTAGCTTTCCATCTGGGCATATCTCAAGGTCCTGATGCACAGGATGAAAGGATGGGAGTGCTGGTGCACCGCATAGACAAGGACACCTCCGGGCTGCTGGTGGTGGCGAAAAATGACGAGGCGCAGCTGGACCTTGCAAAACAGTTTTTCGTGCATTCCATAGAGAGAAAGTACGTGGCGGTGGTATGGGGAAACATCACCGAGGATGAGGGTACCATCGAGGGCAATATCGGCAGGGACCCGGCTGACAGGCTCAGATTCAAGGTTTTTCCGGACGGCAGCCAGGGCAAAACTGCGATTACCCATTACAGAGTGTTGGAACGTTTCGGATTCGTTACTGTGGTGGAATGTGTGCTTGAAACAGGGCGTACCCATCAAATCAGGGTGCATATGAATTATATAGGCCATCCGCTTTTCAATGATGACCGCTACGACGGCAATCAAATCCGCAAGGGTACCATCTATGCCAAATACACCCGTTTCATTCGCAATTGTTTCGAGATTCTGCCTCGTCAGGCCCTCCACGCCAAGACTCTGGGATTCATTCATCCGCGCACGGGCAAGCCTATACGCTTTGATTCGCCTCTGCCCGAGGATATGAAGCAACTGATAGAGAAGTGGAGGCGCTATTCCTCCGATATGACTGAATTCGAAGACTGAGGATTATTTTGGGGCGACAGTAAAACTGCATCTATTCGACAAGAGAAAAATATCTTCTGGTAATGACCCCATCCCCGTCACATTCGACAAGATAAGGCAAAACGCTGAGGTCAAAAGAGTCCATCAGTTTCCTGAAAGTCCGGGGCGATTCCTTTTCCACCTTGTCCATATTGACTGTAAGGACATTGATGTTCAATTTCCTGGCAGTCTCAAGCTGAGCCTCACATTCCTTGCACCCCTCGGTGTGGAACACAATCACCACCTTTCCGTATTTGCGTCCCACCCGGTCCAGCCTGTAGCATTTTTCCCGTCCTCCGTTGAGTGAAGCTTTCACCCTTATTCCGGGTAATTTGCTGCCCGGCCTTGCCCTTGAAAGCAGGTCCTTCTGAATTTTGGCAAAGCCTATGACCATAAGACTGTCCTCGGCAGTGTCGAAGGGCGAATCTTCACATAGTATATAATTGTCAATCAGGTATTCCAAAGCCTCCTTCGCGTCACTTCCGCGCAATGGAACAAGGGTATTGAACAATTCCGAAATGCCTCGTTTCTCAGCCTTTTTCCTCTCGGAGAGCAATTCTTCCAGACTTTCGCAGTCCAGCATCCTGCCCACAATCACTCCCTCCCCGTCAATGAGGAACAATCTCGGAGTGGCTGTGACCGAATACTTCCTTATGAAATCAGAATCGTTCTCAGGGTCGCAGAAATGCCTCGCTCCCCTGAACCTCTCCTTGCGGAAAGCAGACCAGGCATCCAAGTCGGTTCCTGTGTAGAATGCTTTGAGGGACAATTCCTTGTGCCTGTCCACCAAGGCCTCCAACTTAGGTATTTCCAATTTGCATTTCGCGCAATCAAGGTCATAGAAGAAGAGCAGGCTGAGTTTCCCGCCCCCGAAATCCTCCAGACCGGCTTCCGGCAGAAGTGGAGCCTTGGCCCCGAGCAGCGATGCCCTGTTGAAATCAGCAAAATTCCTTATGTCCGCCACGGTGCTGTCCGCAAGTGAGCACTGCTCCGAACACATAGGCAATATCCACCTGTCTGCAATGTGGACGGCCACGTTTTCATCTCCCATCAGCAGGGAGTTGCGGAAATGCTGATAGACCCGGTACGCCACTTCGAGTCCCAGTCCAATTTCATTTGAACTCCCGATAATGAAATCCGCTTCTTCTGTCTTGGTGCTGATATCGCAACGGTCCAAAGCCCCGAGGTATTCGGCAAGCAGGGCCTCGTCTGGAGTCTGAGCCTTGATGCAGAATGCGGACAACAGAAGGAAAACTATGAGTACGATCCTTCTCATTACAGTACTATGCCCTCGGGAATGAATGCGGAATAGTCTCCTCCGTGTTTGATGATGTCCCGCACTGCTGAAGAAGAGATGTGAGCGTATTCCTGGCAGGTCGGTATGATGACCGTGTCGATTTCGGGAGCCAGACGGTGGTTTGCATCGGCTATGGACCTTTCCGTCTCGAAGTCTATCATATTCCTCACTCCTCTGATGATGTGCCGGATTCCCAACTCCCGGCAGCAGTCCACAGTCAGATTGTCGTAGGCAATCACCGTCACTCCGGAGAGACCGCAGGTGGCCTGCCGTATGATGTCCAGTCTTTTTTCCTTATCGTAAAAGCCCCGTTTGTCGGAATTTATGCCCACGGCCACCACCACCTGGTCGAACATGGTGAGGGCGCGTTTGAGAA
This sequence comes from Rikenellaceae bacterium, assembly GCA_022771245.1. Lineage (GTDB taxonomy): Bacteria > Bacteroidota > Bacteroidia > Bacteroidales > UBA932 > Cryptobacteroides. The sequence goes on from JALFCH010000069.1 coordinate 5,246, forward strand.
TGTTGAGATGACCGGCCGTGAAAGGGTCGAACGAACCCGGGAAAAGGGCTCGTGTTACTTTATGTGTAGTTTCTTCAGCCATTTGCATAAAAATTTACAATGTCCAGTCTATCCCGCTGAGGCCTCTGCTTTCGAGATATGAATTTGCTGCGGAGAAGTGGCGGCATCCGAAAAATGCGCCCCTGGCCAGCGGTGATGGGTGGGCTGCCTCCAGAATCAGATGCTTCCGACCGTCTATGAGAACTTTCTTGCTCCTGGCGAAATTTCCCCATAGCATAAACACCACTCCATCGCGTTTATCGCTTATGGTCCTGATCACTTCGTCTGTGAAAATGTCCCAGCCGATGCGGCTGTGCGATGCTGCGACTCCTTCCCGGACAGTGAGGATCGAATTGAGCAGGAGCACTCCCTGTGTGGCCCATTTTTCAAGATTGGTGCGGCCGGACATCCTGACGCCCAGGTCGGACTCGATTTCCTTGAAAATGTTCTTCAGGGAAGGGGGAGCAGGCACACCGTCGGGAACGGAAAAAGACAGACCCATAGCCTGTCCTTTTTCGTGGTAGGGGTCCTGACCGAGTATTACTGCTTTCACCTTGTCCAGAGGTGTGAGGTCGAACGCCCTGAATATGTCCCTGCCTGGAGGGAAGATTACTTGGCCCTCCCTTTTCTCTCTGTGAATGCAGTCCACCAAAGCAGCGAAATAGGGCTTCTCAAATTCCGCAGCTAGGGCTTCCTTCCAAGATTTCTCAATTCTGACTTCCATTTCACTCAGGTGTAAAAAGTGCTATTCAAAAACAGCCTTCAGAACCTCCTGTATGTCTTTGACATATATAAAATCGAGCCCTTTGACATAGATGGGCTTGATGTCCTCCACGTCCTTGCGGTTGTCCTCGCAGATGACTATGGTTTTGACGCCTGAACGCTTTGCGGCGAGGATTTTCTCCTTGATACCGCCCACCGGCAGCACCTTTCCCCGCAGAGTCATTTCGCCGGTCATGGCAATGCCGCTGCGTATTTGCCTGCCTCTGAATGCGGAAACCATAGATGTGACCATAGTGATTCCGGCTGATGGCCCGTCTTTAGGTACGGCTCCTTCAGGCACGTGCAGGTGTACGTCCTTTGCTGCAAATTCCTCATATTCCAATCCTGTCAGTTCAGGATGAGCCTTGAGGTACTGGTAGGCTATGGTGGCGGATTCTTTCATCACGTCTCCGAGATTGCCTGTCATTGTAAGCTGGCCCTTGCCCTTGCTCACAGAACTCTCAATGAAGAGTATTTCTCCGCCCATTTCGGTCCAAGCCAGTCCAGTCACCACTCCCGGTGCCTCGTTGCCCTTCTGCAAGTCGTGGAAGGCTACAGGCAGACCGAGGTATTCCTTCAGGTGCTCGGGCTTGATGCTTGCAGGTACCTTTTCTTCAAGGGCAATCTTCTTTGCAGTCACCCTTGCGATTTTGGCAATCTGCTTGTCCAGACTTCTGACTCCCGATTCGCGTGTGTATTTGTCAATGATTTCAATCAGGGCTGCCTTGCTGATTTTGAGTGACGGCAGTCCGTGTTCTTCCTTCTGGCGCGGCACGAGATAGTGTTTGGCAATCTCCAGTTTCTCCTCGGCCAGGTATCCGCTGACAGAAATCATCTCCATACGGTCGCGCAAGGCAGGCTGGATGGTGGAAGTGGTGTTTGCGGTGGTAATGAACAGCACTTTGGAAAGGTCGTAGTCCACGTCAAGATAGTTGTCGTGGAAAGTTGAATTCTGCTCAGGGTCAAGTGCCTCAAGCAAAGCCGAAGATGGGTCCCCTCGGAAATCCGTGCTGACTTTGTCCACCTCGTCCAGCACTATCACCGGATTCGATGTGCCCGCTCTCATAATTCCGTTCAGGATACGGCCGGGGAGAGCTCCTATATATGTCTTGCGATGTCCTCTGATTTCAGATTCATCGTGCATTCCTCCGAGCGAAATTCTGACGTATTTCCTTCCGAGGGCGTTTGCAATGGACTTTCCGAGGCTGGTCTTGCCCACTCCCGGAGGACCGTAGAGACAGAGAATCGGGGATTTCATATTGCCCTTGAGCTTGAGGGTCGCAAGGTATTCGATAATCCTGTCCTTCACGCTGTCCAGCCCGTAATGGTCGTCGTTCAGCACTTTCATCGCGTGTTTGAGATCGAGGTTGTCCTCGGAATATCTGTTCCACGGCAGGTCTGTCAGGAACTGGAGATAGTTGAGCTGGGTGCTATAGTCCGGGGAACTGGGATTCTGTCTCTCGAGTTTGAGCAATTCCTTTTCGAAAATGGCCTGCACCTCATCTGACCATCCGGCCTGTGCAGCCTTCTCGCGCAGTTTTGCTATGTCCTCCTCGTCGTCCATTCCCAACTCTTCCTGGATGGTCCTGAGCTGGCTGTTGAGGAAATATTCCCTCTGCTGCTGGTCCATTTCCCCCTTCACCTTCATATTGATTTCGTTCTTCAGCTCCACAATCTGGCATTGCTCCACAAGCAACTGCAGCAGCCTTTCCCCCCTTTCTTCAATGGAGGCTATGCCCAGCAATTCGATTTTGCCTATGAAATTCTCCAATTCTATGCTCTCGGCTATGAAATTCACGAGATAGTCGAAATTGTTGATGGACTTGATGGCGCTGAGTGCTTCCTTCGGCACGTATGAGTTGCTGCTGAGGATGAACACGGCCTTTTCCTTGATCTGATCCGCTGCAATCTTGAGGCGGCTCTTGTTCCCGCCGGCCTTGTAGTCCGGAACATACTGTACCTTGCCGGTGAGATATGGTTCTTCCGAAGTGATGGAATCCAGATGGACTCTGCCATAGGCGGTAAGGATGGCGGTGGTGGTGCCGTCCGGCAGTTCAATTATCTTCACCACTTTCGCCAATGTGCCGTATTCATAGAGGTCTTCCAGGGCCGGGTCTTCCGCTTCCTGGTTGGTCTGGGGTACAGCTCCTATGAAAAATCCCTTCTTGTCCGCATCGTGTATGAGTTTCAGGGATTTTTCCCTGCCTATGCTGACAGGAAAGGTCGTACCCGGAAACAGCACCACGTTCCTCAAGGCGAGGATGGGCAGCGTTTCGGGCAGGGAATCTGCGCTCACGTCGAATGACTGGTCGCCTGAAGGTTCCATAGGAATTATGCTGATTTCGGCTCTTGCCGGTGAGAAGTTGTCGTTGAATATGTCTTTCATGTCAATGATATGTTTCTACTGTCGCCTGGCTCCGGCATACTGACAAATTGTCATAAATGTCGGTGATGCCAATGGGGTTGTATATATGGTCAATCATTGTGCCAGTGTAAAAATGTCCTTTGCAGCCCTTTGAGCACGGCAAAGTTGATGTTTTTTTTGTAATTTGAAAAATAAACTATAATTTTGCAAGGATTTAGGCGCTTGAGGGGGAGATGTGTTGGGTTGATGGGGTCTGAGAGCCCTTTTGGGGGAAGGATATTGAATAGTTTTAACTTTTTATATTTGAAATTATGACAAAGGCAGAAATCGTAAATCAGGTTGCTCAGTCAACCGGAGTTCAGAAAGACCAAGTACTTGCAGCTGTTGACGGCTTTATGGAGGCAGTGAAGGATTCCCTCGCAAAGGGTGAGCCTGTTTATCTCCGCGGATTCGGTTCTTTCATCATCAAGCACAGGGCAGAGAAGACAGCCCGCAACATCACCAAAGAGGTGACTATCACTATTCCGGCACACGATATTCCGGCTTTCAAACCTTCAAAGGCTTTCGTGGGTCAGATTAAAAAATAATTAACCTTTTAATAACTAACTCATTATGCCAAACGGTAAAAAACATAAGAGGCATAAGATGGCAACCCACAAGCGTAAGAAGAGATTACGCAAGAACAGACACAAGAAGAAGTAATCTTCATAGCGTGTCTGCCATTAAGGCAGTCTTATAGAAAAGAGGAGGCTGGCCCGGGCGGCCGGTCTCCTTTGTTGTAAAGTAGGCAGAGTCCTACTATGTCCAATCAATAATTTTCAATGGAAGAGGGAAAAGAATCCGTAAAAGACCTTGTTGTGGAGGTCAGTTCCTCGGAGGTGTCCATCGCTCTGATGGAAAACCACAGGCTGATTGAATTCAACAAGGAATCCGTCGAAGGGCACAGCTTTTCGGTGGGGGACGTTTACCTGGGCAAGGTGAAGAAACTCCTGCCGGCTCTGAATGCCGCTTTCGTGGACATCGGTGACGAAAAGGAAGCATTTATCCATTACCTCGACCTCGGACTTTATTTCAACGCCTTCGACGAATTCGTCAAAAGGGCAAATCCCAATGCGGACCTCAAGGGAATGTATTCCCATATCAAGATCGGGGCTCCGCTCGAAAAGGAGGGACGCATCGAGAAGGTGCTCACGCCCGGGCAGTTGATAATAGTCCAGATTGTCAAGGAGCCGATTTCCACCAAAGGTTCGAGACTTACCGCTGAAATTTCATTGGCAGGACGTAACATTGTACTTCTACCATTCGCCGACAAGGTGAGCATTTCTCAGAAAATCGCATCCAAGGAGGAGCGGCGCAGACTTGAGACCCTTGTCAAGAGCATTCTCCCGAAAAACTACGGGGCCATAATACGTACGGCAGCAGAGGGGCGCAATGCCGCAGTCCTCGATGCCGAGCTGATGTCCCTGATAGGGAAGTGGGAGTCTTCCTGGAAGAAAATCTCCACTTTCAAGAAGGTTCAGATGCTTTTCACCGAGTACAGCAAGACCACCACAATTCTGAGGGACTTGCTCAACGATTCGTTCAGCAACATCTACATCAACGATGAGCGCATCTTTGAGGAGACCCGCAAGTACATCTCCCTCATTTCTCCGGACCAGGAGAAAATAGTAAAGCTCTATCAGGGCAGGGAACCGATCTTCGACCATTTTGAGGTCACCAGACAGATAAAGAGCTCTTTCGGCAAGGTTGTGCCAATCCGTCAGGGGGCATATCTTGTGATAGAACACACCGAAGCTCTGCACGTGGTGGATGTGAACAGCGGCACAAGGGCCAAGAACAAGGAGCAGGAGCAGAACACCTTCGATGTAAACTGCTATGCTGCCGAGGAAATAGCCCGTCAGCTCCGGCTCAGGGATATGGGTGGAATCGTTATCATCGATTTCATCGATATGGAAACTCAGGAGCACCGCAACGAGCTGTACAAATATATGATGAAACTTATGGAGGGTGACAGGGCAAAACACAACGTATTGCCACTCACCAAATTCGGTCTGATGCAGATTACCCGTCAGAGGGTGCGCCCGGCCATAGAGATGAATACTCTCGAAGTGTGTCCGGTATGTCACGGCACAGGCAAGATTTCCTCCAGCATCGTCATTGATGAAGCTATTGAAAGAAAACTGGCTTTCTATGTTAAGGACAAGAAGATGACTTCGCTGATTCTGAAGGTAGGTCCGATTTTAGCTGCCTATCTCGAAAAAGGCAGTCTTTTCGACCCGAGCATCATAGCCAAGTGGAAGAAAAAGTACAAGTGCAAACTGAAGCTCGAGACTTCCTCGGACTTCACGGTTCTGCAGAATGAATTCTATGATGAAAAAGGTGGCAGGCTTGAATAGGCCTGCCCTTTTTTTGCTCGCAAAAAAAGGGCAGCAAATCGGAAATTCCGATTTGTATTCCCACCCCCCAGTCGCCAATTGGCGACAGCCCCGGTGGGGCATGCCGAATCGTGAAACGATTCGGGCGTCTCCGAGGCTACGCATCGCTTCGCCTCTCCAACGCTACGCCTTGCGGCGTATTGCGCTTCGCGCAAGATTGGCAGATTCATTCACTCTTTTTGACACTGCTATTCTCACTTTGCTTATTGAGCGGAATGTGTTATATTTGCATTTCTGTAACTGCGGTCTCTTGAAAAAGGGACCGGAAAAAAGAAATGATGAATGAACTTCTATAAAAAAATGTCGGGTTTCAGGGAGAAATATGTGGACACTCTCGGCAAACTATATGAATATTGCACCACATTCTTTGAAAACCGCCCGATGTCTGAAATGCTCGGGACTGATCTCAAATACACCTACGGCAGTTTCAGGCACAAGTGTGATGACCTCAGCCGCTACCTCAGCCGCTATGGTATCGGAGCCGGAGACCGCGTTGCCATACTTTCCACAAACACACCCAACTGGACCGTCGCAATGTTCTCTCTCGTGGCTTTCGGCAGGGTGGCCGTTCCTATCCTTCCGGACTCTTCAGAGAACGAAATCACAAACATCCTCACCCATTCAGGGTGCAAGGCTATCTATATCCACAAGAGGTTTCTGCCGAAACTTAGTGCTGAAATTCAGAAAAAACTCAAGCTCGTAATCGACATAGATGATTTTTCGGTAATCAGCCGCGATGACGATGCCTTCACTTGCGACGGACGCACCTGCACTCCTCAGCCTGACGATCTCGCCGCCCTCATCTACACCTCAGGCACTACCGGCAACGCCAAGGGAGTTATGCTGAGCCACAAGAACTTGTGCTGCAACATCATCATAGCCAGCAAAACACAGAAAACCAACGAAAAGGATGTCTGGCTTTCCATACTTCCTATGGCCCACACCTATGAGCTGAGTCTCGGTGTGCTTTATCCTATGTATGCGGGTGCCAAGGTCGTATATCTTCAGAAACCACCGACGGCAAGCATACTTTTGGTCGCTCTCAAGAAGGTTCGTCCCACCATTATGCTTTCCGTACCGCTCATCATCGAGAAAATCTACAAAGCGAGCATACTCCCGACCATCCAGAAAAGCCGGGTGCTCAAATGGATGCACAGAAATATGGCAGGACTTCTGTACTGGTTCGTAGGAATGCGTCTTAAGAACACATTCGGAGGACGCATCAAATTCTTCGGAATCGGAGGTGCAAAACTCAATCCTGCTGTCGAAAAGTTCCTCAAAAAGGCTCGTTTCAATTACGCTATAGGCTATGGTATGACCGAATGTGCACCGCTGATTTGTACTGCAGGAGTGAAACAGACTCACGTCGGGACTACTGGCGGAGCTGCATACGGGGTGGACGTGAAACTCATAAATGTAAATCCTGAAACTGGCGAAGGAGAAATCGTGGTCAAGGGAGACAATGTGATGATCGGATATTACCGCGACCCGGAACGTACCAAATCAGTTTTCACCGAAGATGGTTGGTTCAAGACAAATGACCTTGCCGGCGTTGACGAGAAGGGACGGTACAGCATCAAGGGACGTTTGAACAATATGATACTCGGTCCATCCGGGGAAAACATATATCCGGAGGAAATCGAAAAGGTCATCAACGCTATTGACGGCGTGGACGAATCCTTGGTTGTGGAAAGGGATGGCAAACTCGTGGCACTGGTGCAGTTGAACAAGAATGTGCTGGACTGGAACCAGGAAACTGAGGACCAGTTCTTCGAGAAGCTCGAAGCCCGCAAGCAGGCAATCCTCAACTTTGTAAACAAGAAAGTGAACCGTTCATCCAAAGTGGCGGGAGTCGAGGTGGTGAAGGAGCCTTTCGAGAAGACTGCCACACAGAAAATCCGCCGTTTCAAATACAAGGAAGGTGAGAACGGTGCTGTGGATGAGGCCACTACGGAGGAAACAGTGGTTGAAAAGCCTTCATCAGACACTCCGAAAAAGAAAACCGGGAAATAATGGACTGATATGCCGATGCTGTCCGAAAGTGAATTTGCAAATGACTGCGTGATCGGGGTTTTCGATTCCGGTGTAGGGGGATTTTCAGTCCTCAGGGAATTGAAGAAATCATTGCCGTCAGCCTCCTTTGTCTATTATGCCGACACTGCTCACTGTCCATATGGGGAAAAGTCTCCGGAATATGTTATTGATAGGGCGAGGACCATTACTGAAATTCTTTTGGCCCACGGAGCTAAAGTAATAGTAATAGCTTGCAATACAGCCACATCGGCCGCCATCGCCACATTGCGCAGAGAGTATTCTGTACCTTTTGTCGGGATGGAACCGGCAGTGAAACCGGCGGCACATCTGACCCGTACCGGGGTTGTGGGGGTGCTTGCAACTGCAGGGACTCTGCACGGAAGCAAATATCTCAATGTAAAGGAAAAATTCGCAGACGATGTGAGGATTGTAGAATCTGTGGGCTATGGGTTTGTGGAACTGGTGGAACACAGTCACCTCGCAGACGACTGCCGCCGCGACTGCCTCTTTCTCACCAGCGCTCCCGATGCCCGGACAGATGTGGGAATGACCTTCCCTCAAATACCCCCTGTCCAAGCCTTGCAGGTCCTTTCAGCCCCGCAAACCCTCGCCATCATAGACCGCAGCCTGCGCCCCCTGGTAGAAGCGGGTGCCGACACCATAGTCCTGGGCTGTACCCATTATCCCTTTCTGCTCCCTGCCCTGCGCAAAGCAGCTTCAGCCTTGCTCCTTGAACATCCCCTCAAGGCCCGTGACGGCAGTCCGGTGACTGAAATAAACTTCATAGACCCGGCACCTGCAGTGGCACACCGCCTTCTTCAGGTCCTCCAAAACGAAATGATAAAAGCGAATCAGTAAGTAATATAAAACAAAGAAATATGGAATTCAAATACGCACCTATGTTTCAGCTTGGTGAAGACAAGACTGAATACTACAAGATCCCGGGTTCGGAAAAGCTGGTTTCCACCTCAGAATTCGAGGGCAAGAAGATTCTCAAGGTCACTCCGGAGGCTCTTACCCTTATGACCAACACCGCTTTCCGCGATGTAAGTTTCCTTCTGCGCCGCTCCCATAATGAGCAGGTTGCCAAAATCCTGAGTGATCCCGAGGCTTCAGCAAACGACAAATATGTGGCCCTGACCTTCCTGCGCAATGCGGAAGTGGCAGCCAAGGGCAAACTCCCGCTCTGCCAGGACACGGGAACAGCAATCGTGCACGGTGAAAAGGGACAGCAGGTGTGGACCGGCTTCGAAGACGAAGAGGCCATCTCCCTCGGAGTATTCAAGACCTATACAGAGGAAAATCTGCGCTATTCCCAGAATGCTCCTCTGGATATGTACAACGAGGTCAACACCAAGTGCAACCTCCCTGCACAAATCGACATCGAAGCCACTCAGGGCGATGAATACCGTTTCTTGTGTGTCACCAAGGGCGGCGGTTCTGCCAACAAGACCTATCTTTATCAGGAGACCAAGGCCCGCATCCAGAACCCCGGTACCCTCATTCCTTTCCTCGTGGAGAAGATGAAGAGCCTCGGAACAGCAGCCTGCCCACCATATCACATTGCATTCGTAATCGGCGGCACATCGGCTGAGAAGAACCTGCTCACTGTGAAACTTGCTTCCACCCACTACTACGATTCCCTCCCGACTTCAGGAGATGAGACCGGAAGAGCTTTCCGTGATGTTGAACTCGAGGCAAGACTGCTCGAAGAAGCTCATAAAATCGGCCTCGGAGCACAGTTCGGGGGCAAGTATATGGCTCACGACGTGAGGGTGGTACGCCTTCCGCGCCACGGTGCAAGCTGCCCTATAGGACTTGGAGTGAGCTGCTCAGCCGACCGTAACATCAAGACAAAAATCAATTCCGACGGCATCTGGATTGAGAAACTGGACGACAAGCCTTACGAACTCATACCTGAGGAGCTTCGTTCTGCAGGTGAAGGTGATGCAGTGAAAATCGACCTCGACCGCCCTATGGCCGAAGTCTGCGCTGAATTGAGCAAATACCCTGTGTCCACCCGCCTGAGCCTCAACGGAACCATCATAGTGGGTCGTGACATAGCTCACGCCAAGATCAAGGCCCGTCTCGATGCAGGTGAACAAATGCCACAGTACCTTAAAGACCATCCTGTCTATTACGCCGGTCCTGCAAAAACCCCTGCCGGAATGCCTTGCGGTTCAATGGGGCCTACCACAGCCGGCCGTATGGACCCTTATGTGGATGAGTTCCAGGACCACGGCGGAAGTATGATTATGCTCGCCAAAGGCAACAGGAGCCAGGCTGTGACCGATGCCTGCCGCAAGCACGGCGGTTTCTACCTCGGTTCCATCGGAGGTCCTGCAGCTATTCTTGCTCAGAACAACATCAAGAGCATAGAATGTGTCGAATACCCTGAACTCGGAATGGAGGCAATCTGGAAAATCCGTGTGGAGGACTTCCCGGCATTCATTCTCGTGGATGACAAGGGTAACGACTTCTTCAAGCAAATCGGGCTTTGATCCTCAAAAAGATAAGGGATGACCGAAATGGCCATCCCTTA
>JALFCH010000123.1 GCA_022771245.1 Rikenellaceae bacterium
GCGAGCAGTCCTTCGATGTTGATGTGCATACGGTAGCGCCAATAGTGGCGGCTGATTGCAGGCACGTTGATACGCTCGGAGGCAGGGTCTTCGCAGCGCAGGGAACCGTCTATGGACAGCCAGTCCTGAAGCGGAAGTATGGTGAGCATAGCCGGTGACTTGAGGTGGTCGTCCACTATTCTCTCACATAGCCAAGGCTCGCAGAAATAAGGTGCCTGACCCGGATACATAGTGTTGTAGAACCTCTGGGACACGGCCCTGTCCTCTTCCCACCAGGCACGTACAGGATTCATATCGTGGGTGGAGGTGGTGCATACGCAGAAATAAGGGTAATGGGCCGGGTTTCCGAATTCCACCTTGGTACTCTTCGGCATTCTCTGGATTTCGAGGGAAAGTATCTTGAGTTCGTCCATTACCGAAGCCACGCAATCCGGAATCATTCCGAGGTCCTCACCGCAGGCAAGCATCTGGGTGGCGTGCAGGAGTGAAGGCAATTTGCGCATTGCGGAATCCCTCCAGAAGGCATTGTGGCGGCGGTAGAAGAAATCGTCGTGGAGGCGGTTGAAAGCCCGCTGGCGATGCCCGTCGAGATTGCGGTAGGTGGAGGTGTTCTGTGCGGAGATTCTCGGATGCCAATAGCCCTTCATTACCGGATCCTCAACGAAAAGTACGTCTGTAGGGCCGTCAGGGCCGGGTGTGACACATTCACCGGCTGCCACATCGAAGCCCAGGAACATCAGCTCGTCCGTAGGATAAGGCAGGGCAGGGCTGAAATGCCCGAGCAGACCGCTCTTCTGAGCCAGAGGAATTTCCCAGATTCTGAAGAAACCGAGTATGTGGTCTATTCTGAAAAGGTCGAAATATTCGGACATCTTCTGCATCCTCGCCTTCCACCAGGCATAGCCGTCCTTGGACATTTCGTCCCAGTTGTAAGTCGGGAAGCCCCAGTTCTGACCGTCAGCAGAGAAAGCATCAGGCGGTGCACCTGCGCAGGAGTCCATATTGAAAAGATGAGGATATTGCCATGCATCCACGCTGGTGCGGGAAATGCCTATCGGCAGGTCGCCCTTGAGCACAACTCCCTTTTCGCAGGCATAGGCGCGGACTTCCTTCATCTGGGCATCAAGATGATACTGGACATAGCACCAGAAATTCACATCGTCGGCATAGACCTCGCAGCATTTCTGCAGAACTTCATCGGAATAAACTGAATACTCGCCCCATTTTGCAAATTCAGCTGTACCGAAGGCATCTCGCAGGGCGCAGAAAGCCGCATAGGGACGGAGCCAACGAAGATTGTTGATGTAAAAAGTGCGATATGCAACAGTCTCTGAAAGTTTGGCGAAATCCTTCTTGAAGGCAGCCCGGAGCATCTTCAGTTTCTCGGTGTTGACTCTCTCGTAATCCACCTGCTTGAGGGAGTTGAGTTCCTTCTGGAGTTTCTTCGCAGCAGGGGTGAGTTTCACTCCGGCAGCCTGCAGGTTGATGAACTGTGGATGCAGGGCAAAGGTGGAATTGGCATTGTACGGATAAGAGTCTGTCCAGGTGCCCGTCATAGTGGTGTCGTTGATAGGGAGGAGCTGGAGCACAGACTGACGGGTGATGACAGCCCAGTCAATCATTTTCTTGAGGTCATAGAACTCTCCCACTCCGAAGTCATCCTCGCTCCTGAGAGAGAACACCGGAATTGCCGTGCCGGCTCCCCTCCATCTCCTCAGGCCGAAACGATGCGCCCCGTCAGCTATGATGGTGAACTTGCCGTCTGTGCGCAGCACTCTGTTTTCACCTCCTTCCCACTGCTTGATTTCCAAGGTGTTGGCATCAGCTATGACGAGTTTGTATTCAAACGGCTCCTTTGCATCCACAGCAATGGTCCATTGCGGGAAATTGGACGAATCCAGCGGCAACACCTTATTCCAGTTGTCCATAAACTTGCCGTTCCCGACCAGAGCCAGAGTTTCGTCCCTTGCCACTACAGGCATATCCACGACTATGAGAGCTGTACCTTTGGATATCAGGCTTCCCGGAATTTCCTCATCCGACTTGCGTGAAAAGATGCCGTCGGTGAAGGCGGAAGCATAGAAAGGCGCATCCACAGGCTGGTCCATCCACCTGTCCCTCACCGTCAATGAGGCAGATGCCGATGTTCCTGCAACGTGCAGGGAGTGATGTTTCCATTCCCTTCTGCGGGACCCGTCGGCACGAACCACCCGGTAGCCGTATTCCTCCAGATGCTCAGCCTTGACACCGCTCACTTTCACGGCCCAGAGCCCGTTTTCATTGCCCTTCATAGGTATTTCCTTACCCGAAAGCAAGAGCACGAGGGATTCTCCCCAGACAGTCTTGTATTCAATCGAAAAATTTACAACCATAAGTTTTAGTGTTTATTTTGTTTTGATTTTATTCCAATAGAGCACCGGGAGCAGGGTTGCCACGACCGCTGCAGCAATCCAGAAAATGGCAGCTGCGGTAAAATCGTTCTCCCCGGCCTGGATGAGATATCCGCTGAGCACATCCTGCAACGAGGCGGCCACGTAGCTGGATATTCCCACCACCCCGAGAGCCGCCCCGGTTGCCTTGCGCGGCACTATGTCTATGGCCATAAGCCCCGCCACAATGCAGTACAGCACCCCGACTCCGAAATTGAACAGGGTCACATAGACCAGATTCAGGACATACCCGCCTCCCGTGAACAGAAAAAGGGAAAGGGACGCGACAGCAAGCAGCCCGGAAATGAGGGCCGGCCACATCCTGTCACCCCTGAATATGCGGTCGGAGATAAGGCCGGCAGAGGTGGTGCCGGAAAGACCTCCCACAAGTGCCGCCAAAGCCACAAGGCTGGATGCCTGCTCCAGTTCGAAGAGTTTGGCCTTCTGCAGGAAGAGCACTCCCCAACCGGTTATGGCATATTTGGTTATGTAGATGAATGCAGATGAGATGGCAATTATCCATATTCCCGGATGCCTCAACACCCTTCTCTGAAGCAGAAGGGTCTTCATATTGTCTTCAGGTTTCGCATTTTCCCGGGCCAGCTTCTGCACCGGAGAAAGGCCGCAACTTTCCGGAGTGTCCTTGACTGTGTA
>JALFCH010000170.1 GCA_022771245.1 Rikenellaceae bacterium
TTGGATCTCTTCGATCTGTTCTCGTGTAAGCATATTCTCAGTTTGTATTAGTGCGACAAAGTTAGGTCTCACTTATACAAACTGAAATATGTACTTCGTCGGATGCTTACTTTCTTTCAGGAACATATCCAAAAGGTGTAACCATCCGACCAAGTACATATTGACATATTAGCCGCCATTACCGAGGTAGTACAGGGTAGTGGCGGCTAGTAGTAGGTAGTAGCTGTCTATTACCTGCTATTAGCGGGTAGTACCTGCCAGTTGCATGGTAGTAGTCGGTCAATGTTCTTTTCGTCGGATGCTTACATTACCTGATTTCTATGTTCCTTGTGGTCGGAACCTCTTTCTTGACTTCCTTCTTCGGAAGTTCAATCTTGAGGACTCCGTGCTCCATCTTGGCAGCGATTTTCTCAGCCTCTATATCCTCCGGAAGGGTGAAACTCTGGCGGAATGAGGTGTAGGAGAACTCGCGGCGCAGGTACTGGCCTTTCTTCTTGTCCTCTTTCTTTTCGCATCCGCTCTGATTCTCGCAGTTCTTGTTTTCATTCTTCTTCTCAAGGCTGATTACAAGCTCGTTGTCCGGAGTGAGGTTCACTTTGAAATCATCCTTTGTCATTCCCGGAGCCGCAATTTCGACTTCGTACTCATTATCGCGCTCGATGACGTTGATTGCAGGGGTGGATGAAGCTCTCCTGTACTGAGGTGCAACATAGTCAAGATCAAAAAGATCATTGAACAATTCAGGCAACCAATTCTGTGATTTCATAATAGGCATCATAATATTAAAACTTTTAAATTGTCAAACTTTGTCTGCACTCCTTTCAGAGTCTCGACTTCACTTGTTCTTCACAGCTTTGTGCTGTTCACGAACACGTGATAGGAATTGTCAAATCTGATGCCGTCAGTGTAAATAGTTGATAATCAGACATTTTGTCAGTTTTGAATGACAATTTGTCCATTTCTTGTGACAAAAAGTCCGGATCGGGATGAACTCCACGGTCCGGACTCTATGCCAGGTGATGCTATGTAATGCCAGGTGATGCTATGTAATACCAGGTGATGCTATACTAAAGGAAAATGTATTTCGCTACGAACAAAGCTGCAAGCACATATGCTGTCGGGTTGATCTTCTTGAAATTGCAGCTCAGCAGGTTGATGAGCACATAGGAAATGATTCCGAGCATAATGCCGTCAGAGATGGAGTAGCACAGCGGCATTGCAACCATAGTGATGAATGCAGGGATGGCCTCGGAGTAGTTGCTGAAATCAATGTCCTTGATAGGAGTCATCATAAACACACCCACGATAATCAGCACAGGTGCAGTGGCCGCTCCGGGGATGGCGAGGAAGATAGGGGAGAAGAAGAGTGCGACTGCAAAGCAAAGAGCCGTAATGAAGGCAGTCAGACCGCTGCGTCCTCCCTGTGCGATTCCTGATGCAGATTCAACGTAGGTTGTGGTTGTGGATGTTCCGAAGCAGGCACCTCCCACAGTTGCGATTGCGTCTGCGAGAAGTATGCGGTTCAAGCCGGGGATATTGCCCTTTTCGTCCACCATTCCGGCTTTAGTGCTCACTCCCACAACGGTGCCGATGGTGTCGAACATATCGATGAACATAAATGTGAACACCACGATGACCATATCCAGGGAGAGAATCTGGCTCCATTCGAATTGGCAGAAAATCGGAGCAACTGACTCAGGCATACTTACTACACCTGAGAATTCGGTGATGTGTTTGCCTGTTGCAGGGTCCTTCACGACCAGACCGAGAAGGGCAGTGCCTATCATACCTATGAGAAGCGAACCGGGAACTTTCTTTACAACAAGGAAGGCTGTGAAGATGAGCCCGATGAAGGCAACGAGCGCTTTTCCGGTGGTGATGTCTCCAATCGATACGAGGGTGGCAGGATTGTCAACCACGATGCCGGCGTTGTTCAGTCCGATGAAGGCTATGAAAAGGCCTATGCCGCAGCCTATTGCCTTTTTGATGGACACCGGAATGGAGTCAACGATAATCTTGCGGATATTTGTGAGGGTTAGAATGATGAACAACAGTCCTTCGATGAGCACGGCTGTAAGGGCGAATTGCCAGCTGTAGCCCATTCCGAGGCAGACTGTGAATACGAAGAATGCGTTGAGTCCCATTCCCGGGGCAAGTGCGAAAGGCTTCTTTGCCCACAGTGCCATAACGAGGGTTCCGAGTATGGATGCAAGGGCGGTTGCTGTGAAGACGGAACCGCCGGGCATACCGTCAAGGGCAGAGAAGATGCCCGGGTTTACGGCCAGGATGTAGGCCATTGTGAGGAAGGTTGTGAGACCGGC
>JALFCH010000078.1 GCA_022771245.1 Rikenellaceae bacterium
CATACTTCCGCTTCAGGACTGGCTGTCCATAGACGGTTCCCTGCGCTGCGAAGACCCTGCCTCCGAGCGTATCAACGTGCCTGCAATCAGCCGCCACTATTGGCGCTACCGTATGCACATCAACATCGAAGGACTGCTCGCACAGAAGGAGTATAATGCCAAAATTGCCGAAATGGTGACAAATTCTGGCAGAAAATAGACCTGATTTGTTGGTTATATCTGCACGATTTTATATTTTCGCAACTTGTCATTCCTAAATTGCCGCAAGAACGGGCAATCAGGGGTGACAAGTGTTTTAATTATCCCTTCCGTTACAAGGGATTATGCCTTGCGCAAGAAGGAAGTGCAGATAACCTGATGCATTCTTATTTGAAAATAGCCGGGGTACTATTGTGCCTTTTGCTGTGCTCTTTCGGGCTGTATGCCCAGGGCGGAGCCAATGTCGTGGTGGCAGGAAAGGTCGTGGACGAGGACGGGGAACCGCTTTCAGGGGCTTCAGTCTATCTGAGGGGCAAGCCGGAGAAGGGTACTGCAACTGATGTGAACGGTTATTTCTTTCTGGAATTCAAAAACGGAAGAGACATCTATATCGAAGCCTCATTCATAGGAATGAAAACCGGTTCCGTGGAGTTCACCGGTCAGAAAGAGGTGGAAATAGTCCTTAAATACGATTCAGCCTTCATCCAGACAGCTGTCGTCAAGGCCCATCAGAACATCAACGACCTGGACATCAGAGCAAAGGCGGGAGTGGTCAATGAGGTGGACGTGAAGCGTATGCTGGACAAACCGGTGGTGGACCTCTCCCTTTCGCTCCAGGGAGCCTCTCCCGGACTTGTGGTAACGAGCAGGGGAGACCTTGGATCCAAGCCTGAAATCAGAATCCGGGGCAACTCCTCCTTCCGCAAGGGAGACGTGGCGAATGAGCCTCTCTATGTGCTTGATGGACAGGTGATTTCTTCTGATGCATTTATGACCCTGAATCCTCAGGACATTGCCGACATCAAAATCCTGAAAGATGCTGCAGCCTGTGCCCTGTACGGTACCAAGGCAGCCAACGGCGTGATAGAGATTACCTCTATGCGGGGTACAGAAGGCGAAACTCTCGTAACCTACAGTGCCAATGTGGGCGTGACATTCAGAGGACGCAGGGGAGTGCAGATGATGGACACGGACGAGAAACTTGAACTCGAAAGACGGTTGAAGAATGAATCAGCTCCCGGATACCGTTATAGCGAAGACTATTACAGACGTTATTTTTCATCTTCCCCGGATCTCGAGACAATGATAGCCGAAGGCAAGGCCAAACTGGACGAACTGCGCAAGACCAATACGGACTGGTTCAAGGTGCTTCTGCGCAATGACATATATCAGAAACACAACCTGAGCGTTCGCGGAGGCAACCAGAAGACTTCATATTATGCTTCCGTCAATTACAGTTATCAGGGCGGACAGATTCCGGGTAACGACGTGAACCGTTTCTCAGGGAGGGTGAGCCTGGACCAGGCCATAGGCACAAAAGGCTATGTGTCAGCAAGTTTCAGCGGAGGATATTCCAAGGCAAACAGCCCCAACAGCTCCTCCTATTCCCCTTCGTCCCTGATATATCAGTTGAATCCTTATGAAAGTCCCGAAAGCGGTGAATTGTGGTCCTATCCCAACCGGAGTTACAAAGACCTCGTTTACCAATACCAGCGGACCTCCACAGAAAAGCGTTTCGGAGGCACCCTGAGCCTTAACTTGGAGCCGCTGGAAGGTCTGTCCGTGGCAGGAGTCGCCGGATTGGACTATGTGCTTTCAGAATCCCTCGACCTCACGCCAGCCACTTCCTACGAGGAGCAGCACAGCGGGGCGGCAGAAAACGAAAAGGGCAGACTGTCCAAGTCCAAGAATGGAAATGCCAATGTAACTACCAATGTCCGGGTGAATTACAATAAGGTCATAGGCAAGCACGACATTACTGTCGGAGCAAATACGGACTTCTATATGGACGATATGGACCTTATGTCCATCACCGGCTACGGAGTGGGGAACCAGATGTCCGCAGCTGCCATCAATCAGGCAATAGAAGGCAACCGTAAACTGAGTACCTCCAATATGCACGAGAGGACGGCACAGGTGGGAATAGGAGTGCTCGGAGGCTATTGTTATGATGAGACCTACGACCTTTTCGGTACCTACAAGGCGGATGCCTCGTCCATACTTCCCAAGGATAAACGCTGGAATGCAGCCTGGGCAGTAGGAGCGGGTTGGAACCTGAAATCCTATTTCAAGGACTGGGACGCTGTTTCAGCTCTCAGACTCAAGGCTTCCTATGGCCGTACAGCCTCTCTCGCAGGCATATCACCCTCCCTTGCCCAAGCCACATTCACCTATCTCAACGACAGTTACGGTGACAGCCGCCTTTTCGAGCTGATGTCCCTGTACAACAATTCCCTCAAGCCGGAGCAGACCGTGAGTACGGAAGTGGGAATGAGCCTCGGCTTCATAGACAGAATCAATCTCGAACTCGGGTGGTATGACAGGAGGACAGAGGATGCACTTCTGGACGTTCCAATTCCGTCATCCAACGGTTTCGCCACCCTCAAAAGGAACATAGGCGTGCTGAGCAATATGGGAGTGGAAGCAAGCTTGAATGTCAATATCCTGAATATGAATGACTTGCGCCTCAATCTCAAAGGCTCTGTGGCATATAACTACAACAAGGTCATAGACCTCTACGACGGAGACCGTCTCTATACATCGGAGGATGCAATAATCCCGGACTTTGAGGTCGGCAAATCCTACGACATGCTCTACGGTCCTGTGTCACTGGGGCTTGACCCTATGACCGGCCTGCCTGTATTCAAAGGTGCAGACGGCAGCGAAATCCCGGCCACAGGCAAACTCACGAGGGAGGATATGGTTGCGCTCGGGCATTCAGTACCGCCCTGGTCCGGAACCATAAACCTCAGTTTCACCTGGAAATCCCTCGAATTCGATGCCGACTTCTATTATGTGCTCGGAGGGATAAAGGCCTATGCCTATTCCTACGTCCGCTATTACGATGATGCCAACCGCAATGCCGTGAAGGGTCAGGTGGAGAATATGTGGTTCCAGAAGGGTGACGAAGGCAAAATCTACCACACCCCGTGGTTCTCGTCTTCGGCAATCGAGAATATGACTTCCTGGCCGAACAGCAAATCCATAGGCAGCAGCGATTACCTAAGGCTCTCGATGCTGTCCCTGCGCTACCGTTTCTCCAAGAGGGAACTGGCCTGGACCAAGGGCATAATCAAATATGCAAATGTGGCCATCCAGGGTTCCAACCTCTTCACCATCACCCGCTACCGGGAGTCGGACCCCGAATCCGGTTCATTCATAGGAGCACAGCAGCCGGTACTCACCTTCAATCTCAGTTTGTCATTCTGATGAAAAGATTCATACATATATATATTCTGCTGTTTGTGGCTCTGGGCCTGTCTTCCTGTCTGGACATCAAGCTGGACGACCAGTACAGCGACCCGGATGCGGTGAATTCCACCCAAAGGGCCCGGGAACTGCTCTCTGCAGCCTATAATTCCCTTCCACGCTATCAGATCGAACTCTCCCTGCTCGGAGACGATTTCTGCCCGACCAGCCTTGCCGGACGTAATTCGGAGATGCAGAACCTGTATGCCTGGCAGGAGAAGGCTATCGATGACCTCTCTTCGAGAATATGGCCGGAGTACTATTACACCGTTTCCCTCGTAAACGCACTCCTGCAGAGAATTCCGTCCATAGTTGAGGAGGATTTGAGTACCTTGCACTGCATTGAGGCGAGTGCCTGTGCCCTGAAGGCCTTGTGCTATTTCGAGCTGATGAAACTCTATGCTCCGCTTTATTCCGAGTCCAATATGGAAAAGGACGGAATCATACTCAAGGACCATCTGGAGCTGGAATTTCTGCCACGTTCGTCAATGAAGGATTGCGTGAATGAAATCTCCGGCTTGCTGGACAGGGCTTCAGCCTTGTATTCGGAAGTGGGGGCCGACAAGTTGGACAGGGTCTATTATCTCGGTCCCGATGCAGTGGTAGCACTCAAGGCTGAACTGGAATTGTACCGGGGCAACTATGCAGAGGCGGCACGTTTGGGCACTGACCTGCTCTCCGGGCGGGAGGGTTTGTGGACAAAATCTGCTTACGATGCCCTATGGAGTGAGAATGACAGTGCCGAAAGGCTCTTTTCTCCATATATTTTCAATACTTTCTACACCGACCTCTGCTACGACTGGAACAGCGGAGATTATTATGTGCTCAGCGACAGGGTAATATTCACATCCGGAGACCAGCGGTTGGATTGGGCCCAGAGGACTATGGAAATGGGCGGGCGGACGGTGCGCCAGATGGGCAAGTACAACAAGATGTATTACGACAAGCAGGACATACGTTACATCAACACCCTGCGCTGGAGCGGAGTGCTGTTCACTGCCTGCGAGGCTCTGCTTCTGGACGGTCATACGGCTCAGGCGAGGAAGCTGCTCAATCTCTTCCTTGCGGCAAGGGGAGTAGCTGGAGTCTCCGAAGACCTTGATGACGTGGAACTTATGCAGGCTGTGCTTTCGGAAAAACAGAAGGAATTTGCCGGTGAGGGGACCAGGCTGTGGGACCTCAAGCGCCGCTCACTTCCTGCCGGGAGGTTTACCCTTTGGGGGCAGAGCATTTCTTCGACCATCAAGTCAGACGATTACAGGTGGCTTTTCCCCATCCCGAAATCGGAATACCGTTACAACGAAGCCGTGCATCAGAATCCGGACTGGCCGGTGGTGTCCGTGGAATGACAAAGTTCTGGCAGTCTAAACTATTCAGTTTT
>JALFCH010000127.1 GCA_022771245.1 Rikenellaceae bacterium
GGTTTTATTTGCCAAATCAAATCAGGACCGGGATGAAGGAGAATATCTTCAGGAGAATAGCGCTTTTCTATTATGAAGGGTTCAAATCGATGACAGTCGGCAAGACGCTGTGGGTCATTGTCTTGATAAAACTCTTCATAATGTTTGCCATACTCCGGGTGTTCTTCTTCCAGCCTGTGCTCAAAGGCAGCGATGAGCAGAATGCCCAGACAGTCAGGAGCAATCTTATAGAAATTTCCACTGACGCAAATTGACCGACGTTGCGCCTAAAGACTAATCTAATAACCTAAACATAATGGAATCGGTAATCACACTTTCAAGGGCGCAGTTCGCCCTGACTGCATTCTACCACTGGATGTTCGTTCCCCTCACTCTGGGGTTGGGCATCTTCGTGGCAATCCTGGAGACCATCTGGTACCGCAAAAGGAAACAGGAGTGGATGGACCTCTGCAAATTCTGGATGAAACTCTTCGGCATCAACTTCGCCATAGGAGTTGCGACCGGCATTATTCTGGAATTCGAATTCGGTACCAACTGGAGCAACTACTCGTGGTTTGTCGGAGACATCTTCGGCGCACCTCTCGCAATCGAAGGAATATTCGCATTCTTCTGTGAAAGCACCTTCTTTGCCGTGATGATGTTCGGATGGAAGAAGTTCTCACCGCGAAGTCATCTGGCAGCCACCTGGCTTACCATCATTGGCGCCACTTTTTCCGCCTGGTGGATACTCGTTGCCAATGCCTGGATGCAACACCCTGTCGGGATGGAATTCAACCCGGACCAGATGCGCAATGTAATGACCGATTTCCTCGCTGTCGCATTCTCTCCGGTTGCAGTGAACAAATTCTGCCATACGGTGCTCTCATCCTGGAGCCTCGGAGGAGTGTTCGTATTAGGCGTAAGCGCCTGGTATCTTCTCAAGGGCCAGCATATTGACTTTGCACTCAAGTCCATAAAAATTGGCGGTATCGTGGGCCTTGCCGGAATATTGCTCACTATTTTCACAGGTGACGGTTCCGCAGTGCAGGTAACCAAGGTACAGCCTATGAAACTTGCAGCCATGGAGGGACTCTACGAAGGTCGGGAAGGAACTCCGCTCATAGCATTCGGAATAGTGAACCCGGACAAGACCTACGACAACGACGAAGACCCTATGCTCTTTGAAATATCCATCCCCAAAGGCCTGTCCCTGCTCGGAAGACACGACTTCAACGCATTCATACCCGGTATCAATGATATAATAGAGGGCAAGGATATGATTGACGGGGAAATTGTCAATACCGTCCCATACTCAGAGAGGATTGAAAGAGGAAAAATCGCCCAGGCGGCATTGAGGGATTATGACAACGCCAGAAAGAGCGGAGACTCAGAGGCTCTATCCTTGGCTGACAGCACGCTCAAGGCCAATTATCCATATTTCGGCTACGGCTATTTCAACAAAGTGGATGAGGCAATTCCGAATGTGCAGTTGGTGTTCTACACTTTCCACCTGATGGTAATTATCGGAGGATATCTGCTCATCTACCTTCTCATAGCCTTGATTCTTGCATACAAAAAGCCCGAATTGCTCTCTGCCAAGTGGAAAAAGATTCCTGTCTTCCCTGTCATTGCGCTTGCGTCCATTCCTCTGGTATGGATTTGCCACCAGTGCGGATGGGCAGTGGCTGAAGTCGGAAGACAACCCTGGACCATTCAGGACATACTCCCGGTCGGGGCAGCCATTTCCAGCGTATCTGAGGCTCAGGTGCTTACCACCTTCATAATTTTCGCAGTGCTCTTCACCGTGCTTCTCATTGCTGAACTCAGCATTATGGTCAAGCAAATCAAGAAAGGACCGGCCGAAAACTAAGTTCAACCTTAAAGAATCAGAACTATGGAATATACTTTCTTTCAAGAATATTGGTGGTTCCTCATCAGCGTTTTGGGAGCCGTTCTCGTTTTCCTGCTCTTCGTCCAAGGCGCCCAGTCTATGTTCCTTCAGAAAATGCCTGAGCAGCAGAGGGAGAGCCTCGTGGAAGCGGTCGCACATCGTTGGGAACTGACATTCACCACCTTGGTCGTCTTCGGAGGTGCATTTTTCGCTTCCTTTCCGCTTTTCTATTCCACCAGTTTCGGAGGAGCATACTGGGTGTGGATGCTCATCCTTCTGGGCTTCGTGGTGCAGGCAGTAAGCTACAAATACCGCAGTTGCGAAGGTAATTTCCTGGGCCGCAAAACCTACGACATCTTTCTCTTCCTCAACGGAGTCATTGCCCCTGTCCTTTTGGGCGGAGCCGTGTCCACCTTCTTTTTCGGCAGCGATTTCACGATTTCCCGTTCCAACATAGTGGGGGACAGCGGCATCATATCCCAATGGGGCCCGTGGCACGGTCTTGAAGTGCTCGCCGACTGGAGAGTGGTTGTATTTGGAATAATGGTCCTCTTTCTCTCCCGTGTAATAGCCAACCTATGGTATATCAATCAGATAGATGATGAGGAGACACGAAAGTGGAACAGACGCCAACTCCTTGTCAACGGGGCGGTCTTCGTTTGTCTTTACCTTGTGGTTCTGGCTGTTCTGCTCACTGCAACGGGCTATGAAACCGTCGGTGAACACGAATTCAGACTTGTGGAATACAAATATCTCCACAATATCTGCGGCCACTGGTGGGTTCTCACCGCTCTGTTGGCCGGTACGGTCGGGGTCTTGGCCGGAATAATCCCGAGCCTCGTCCGCCCTTCGTTCACAAAAGGAATATGGCTGGCAGGAGTGGGGACAGTGCTCGTTGTTATGGCTCTGTTCTGGACAGCCGGCTATTTCGGCACTCCGTATTATCCGTCCTCCACGGATTTGACCTCATCCCTGACAATCTACAATTCCTCGTCTTCCGAGTTCACTCTGAAGGTGATGAGCATTGTGAGCCTGTTCCTGCCCGTTGTTGCCGCTTATATCGGCTGGGTGTGGTACAAGTTTGCCAAATGATGGATCCGGTTTTTTGCATAAGAGCCCGGTAATCCACCTTTGTCAAATCAGCATCTCAAACAACTTGTTGTTCTGATTGATGTATTCGTAGGACATTCCGTTGGCCTCCATACGGCGGATCAGGGCCTCATAGTCCTCCTTGGCAGCCACTTCTATGCCGATGAGGGCGGGGCCTTCCTCCTTGTTGGTCTTTTTTATGTACTGGATGTACACCAGGTTGTCGGAAGGTCCGACTATGTCCCTGATGAAGGCGAGCAGTGCACCTGACCTTTGCGGGAAGTTTACCAGGAAGTAGTGCTTGAGTCCTTCATACACAAGTGACTGTTCTCGGATTTCCTCCATACGGGTGATGTCGTTGTTGCTGCCGGAGATGATGCAGGCCACATTCTTGCCCTTGATCATATCCTGACAGAAACGCAGGGCTGCCACTGAAAGCGCTCCAGCAGGCTCCACCACGGTTGCATTCTTGTTGTACATCTCGATGATGGTCGAGCAGACAGCCCCTTCAGGAACGGGGATTATGTCGTCCAGCACCTCCTTGCAGATGGCGTAGGTCAGACGTCCCGGCTTCTTTACGGCTGCTCCGTCCACGAATTTGTTGATATGGTCCAAATCCACCACGTGCCCGGCCTCCAGCGAAGCCTTCATACTTGCTGCTCCGGCAGGCTCCACACCTATGACCTTGCACTCCGGCCAGACCTGCTTGATATAGGCACCCAAGCCCGAAGCAAGACCGCCTCCGCCGATGGGAATGAACACGAAATCCGGTCTGTCCTTGGCCTGATGTTCTATTTCATATCCTATAGTGCCCTGACCTTCAATGATTTTCTCGTCATCAAAAGGCGGGATGAAGGTCTTTCCGCAGCGTGCCGCATATTTCTGTGCGGCTTCATTGGCCTCGTCGAAAGTGTCTCCGGTAAGCACTATGTCCACATACTGTTTTCCGAACATATTCACCGCCTCGATTTTCTGTCGGGGAGTCGTGACGGGCATATATATGGAACCCAGAATCTTCAGCTTGTTGCACGAGAATGCAACTCCCTGGGCGTGGTTGCCTGCTGATGCACAGACAATTCCATATCTCAGTACATCCGGGGCTATTGAGCTGATTTTGTTGTAGGCACCACGTATCTTGTAGGAACGCACCCTCTGCAAGTCCTCCCTTTTCAAGAAGACATTGCATCCGTATTTTTCGGAAAAATGTGCGTTGTACTGATATGGGGTGGGTTCAATGATTTCCTCAAGTTTTGCTGATGCCTTCTCAATGTCTGCAACAGTCGGAAAATAGATATTCTGGTCCATAATATATAAGTATTGTCAATTCAAGATTATCAGCACGGCGGAGGGATGGCTGAATTCTATGGAAATTCTGTCGGCACAGGAACGGTTGCGCACACCCTTCCACCAGTTGTCGAACACCACTCCGTCCAGAGGCCATTGCAGGCCCGTGGATTTCAGCCTGAGGCTGTTGTCGGGGGTGAAAACGGATACTGTACGGCCTTCGCCGCAATCAATGGTGTCGTTCCAGGTCAGCACAAACGCTGTGGTATAGTCGGAAATGATTTCGAAATTGTGACCAGGAAGGTCCTTGCTCAACTGCATCAGCTGCCCGTAGTTTCCGATGGTGTGGTCTTCGCATTTGCCCGTGGCACCGAAAATCTGGATCTGAGTGGCCTCGGGCCATCTTCCGCAGGCATATTTCACCGCTTTGGCAATGTCGGCATCGTCCTGCTCCTCAATCTTCACGGTAATGTCCGCAAATCTTCCCGGATTCACAATCGAGTCCATATCCCCGACTATGGCATCGGGCAGGCGGCCATCCGAAAATTCGAGATAATTGTCTGTTGCTCCGTCACAGCATACCACCGCATCAGCCGTACCTATGAGATAGCGTGGGAAATCAGTTCCGGGAAACTCCCCGTCTGCAATTATTGCAATCCTGTTCATTTCACCGTATAGTTTTCAGGTTCCCGGAAGCCGAGCAGGAAGGACTTTGCGTCCATTCTCTTCTTGCCTGCCATCTGGAGGTCGGTCAGGGCCACGGCTCCGTCTGCTGTCGCAACTGCCAATATGCCCTTGCCGTCACTCAGAATCTGTCCAGGAACAACTGTTCTGCCTGCCTTGAGTCTTTCATAATCTTCGGTAGAGAGTCTCTCTGCAAAGAACACCTTCATTGTGAGAGGGTTTTCCCCTTCTTTGGAGATTTCAGTCCAAGCTGTAGGATAAGGGCTCATACCTCTGACAAAGTTGCAGACCTGCACGGAAGGCTTGTTCCAGTCTATGCGGCACATCTCCTTGGTGATTTTCGGAGCTCCCTTGAGCACCTCCGCTCCCTGGATGAAACTGCGCTGCACCCTGAACTCCACAGAACCTTCTATGAGAGCTTCCACCGTCTGCTCCACGAGGTCCGCACCCATCACCATCAGTTTGTCGTGCAGAGTGCCGGCCGTATCAGTCGGAAGTATAGGGCACTGTTCCCGGTACATTATCTTTCCGGTGTCCACGCCCGCGTCAATCATAAAGGTTGTCACTCCGGTCATATTCTCTCCGTTTATGATGGCCCAGTTGATAGGGGCGGCACCTCTGTACTGAGGCAGGAGGGCGGCGTGAAGATTGAAGGTTCCGAGTTTCGGTATGCTGAACACCGCTTCCGGCATAAGTCTGAATGCCACCACTACGAAAAGGTCCGGTTTCCAGCTCCTGAGTTCTTCCAGGAAGGCTTCAACCTTGAGGGAAACCGGCTGGAGCAGAGGCAGGTTGTGGGCAAGCGCATATTCCTTGACTGCGCTGCAGCTTACCTTCATCCCCCTTCCGCAGGGCTTGTCCACGGCAGTCACCACTCCCACCACGTCATACCCCTTCTGCACAAGTCTGTCGAGGGCTGCCACCGAGAATTCCGGCGTACCCATAAACACAATACGAGTCTTTTTGAACAATCCCATAAATTTGGCTTTGATTTTTCTGAAGTTTGCTTTTATGTTGTCTGCATTGAAAAGGGAAGCATCGTGAACGGCTTTCCAGGTGAGCCAGATGCCTATAGGCCCCAGCACAACGCTGGATATGAATACGCCCAACTCCGGAGACACGGCCCCGTCCCTTGCAAGTTTCTTTCCGGAAATGTCTATAACCCAATAGAATACAAAGAAGAGCACGGAGATGATTGCCGGAGTTCCGAGTCCACCTTTGTGTATTAGTGCGCCCAAAGGGGCTCCGATGAGGAAGAAGATGAAGCAGGCAAGGGAAAGAGCAAATTTGCTGAATATCTCAATGTCTATGCCCCTGAGCACCCTCGTGTGGTAGCTCACGTCATTGGCATACATTGAAAGCGTGCTCTGCAACTCCTCCGCCTTGTTCTTGGCCCTTTCCACGGCGCGGATTTCAGCACCCAGATCCTTCCATTCCCCAATGTTTTCCGCAGTGAGAGGGGTATGCCGCTGGGCAATGAAACTCGAGTCCATCTGCCTGTGATACCTCAGCCCGGATCTCTGTCCCTTCACATTCCTAGAGTTCTCCTCCCAGGCGGCGTTGTTGATGCCCCCAATGGAATCTTTCCCGTGATTCAAGTCCTTGAGGCTCATTGACTTCACCTGGTCGCTGTACCTTGCGGAGTCGGATTTCTGGAAAGCGTAGTTCTCCAGAGGAATGATTATCTGCTGCTTCCTGAATTCAATTTCCTGAAGCTGAAGGGTGGTGTCCCTGTATTTTCTGGTGTTGGTTTCCTCGAAATTGGAGCCGTCGAAAAGGGTGAAATACAGGTAGGACTTATCCTTGGACATAGTCATCATCGCGGAATCGGCGACGGTCAGGCTGGTATTGCCCTTTTTGTCCGTATGGTTATAGACCATGGTCTTGTACATCATCCCGGTCTTGTCGTTCCGGTCCTCAATGCGCAGGATATATCCCTCGATACCGTCGTAGAAGGTGCCGGTCGGGATTTTGATTTCCTCCTTGGTGCGGCCTATGTCGTCCCGCAGGGTGTAGATTTCATTGTAGGCCACCGGGATGAGATCGTTGGCTATGAAAAAGGCCCCTATGCTCACCGCAAGGCAGACGGCTCCAATCGGCAATAGTATGCGGGAAAGCGATATACCGGCCGATTTCATAGCCAGAAGCTCATTGCTTTCCGCAAAATTGCCCAGGGTCATCATCGAGGCAAGCAGGGTGGCAAGGGGAAGGGAGAGCGGCAGAAGAGTGCACGCTCCCCACATCATAAATTCCATTATCACCTTGAAGCCCAGACCTTTACCCACAAGTTCATCTATGTAGAGCCATAGGAACTGCATCATAAGGATGAATATCACAATCAGCAGGATTGCGATAAACGGCCCCACGAAGGATTTCAGTATGAACTTGTCCAGTTTCTTCATCTCGCCTGTTGTCCCGAAGGCTTATCAACCCAGTTTTGAAAGGAGTACTCGTGCAGCCTCGTCCAGACCGTCCACATTCTTTCCTCCTGCGGTTGCAAGTCCCGGCTGTCCGCCACCTCCTCCGAGTATGGCTTTGGCAGCTTCTTTCACGTCAGCCCCCGCGTTATGTCCCTTTGCCACCAGGTCGGCGGAGTACATAACCATAAGCTGAGGCTTGCCTTCGTGGGCAAATGCCGCGATCATCGCAAAATTGCTGGCCTCCTTCTGAAGCATAAACGCTGCGTTGCGGAGCAGGGCCGGGTCTGAATCCGTACGGACCACCACCACTCTCACTCCGTTGATGTCCTTTGCGCTGTCCACAAGTATCTGCTTCAGGGATGCCGCCTTTTCCTTGGCCACAGCCTCGATTTCCTTCTTGAAGGCATCGTTTTCGGCTATGAGCTTGCCTATGGCTGCAGCGAGGTCCGGTGCATTGTTGAACAGGGCCTTGGCGCTGCGCAGGGCGTGTTCCATCACGTCAACCGCATTTTCCGCCTCAAGTCCAGTCTTGGCTTCGATTCTCCTTATGCCTGCTGCGATGGCGCTCTCGGACACAATCTTGAAGAAGCCTATGTTGCCGGTTGCAGATGTGTGGCATCCTCCGCAAAGTTCCACGGACTCGCCGAATTTTACTATCCTCACCTTGTCGCCGTATTTCTCGCCGAACAGGGCCATTGCACCCATCCTGTTGGCCTCTTCCATAGTCCCGTCCCTCTTTTCGCAAAGCGGATTGTTCTGGCGTATGAGCTCGTTCACCCTCTTTTCCACCCTGTCGATCTGCTCGTCGGAGAGTTTCTCGAAATGCGAGAAGTCGAAGCGGAAATAGTCCGGGGTCACATAGGAGCCTTTCTGCTCCACGTGGCTGCCCAGAATTTCGCGGAGTGCCAGATGCAGAAGGTGAGTGCAGCTGTGGTTGTTGGCTATGTTCTGCCTCCTCTGTGCATCCACCGTCAGCTTGAACGGGCAGGAGCAGTCCGAAGGCAGTTTCTCTGCAATGTGGATGGTGAGGTTGTTCTCCTTCACGGTGTCCAGAATCCTGATTCTCTCGCCGTTCTCGGACTCAATCCAGCCTGAATCTCCGACCTCTCCTCCCATTTCTCCGTAGAAAGGAGTACGGTCGAACACCAGCTGAATCATCTCGCGGTTCTTCTGTTTCACCTTTCTGTGACGTGCGAGCAGGGCACCTTCCACTTCCGTGAAATCATATCCGAGGAACTCCACTTCGTCGCAGTGGTGGAATTCCACCCAGTCCCCGAATTCGTTTGCAGTGGCGTTTCGTGCCCTTTCCTTCTGCTTCTGAAGTTCCGTTTCGAAGCCCTTGAGGTCTATGCTGAAGCCTCTTTCGGATGCTATGAGCTCGCTCAGGTCTATAGGGAAGCCGAAGGTGTCGTAGAGCGTGAAAGCATCCTCGCCCTTGATGACCTTGGTGTCGGAGCTCTTCTCCATTATGCTCTCTATGAGCTTGATACCCCTGTCCAGAGTGCGCAGGAAGGCCATTTCCTCTTCCCGGATTACCTTTTCTATGAGAGTCTGCTGTTTTGCGATTTCAGGATAGAACTCGCCCATATCGTCCACGAGCTGTCCCACGAGGCGGCAGAGGAAAGGCTCATTGAAGCCGAGGAAGGTGTAGCCGTAACGCACGGCCCTGCGAAGGATTCGCCGTATGACATAGCCCGCTTTCACGTTGGATGGCAACTGGCCGTCCGCGATGGAGAAGGATATGGCGCGTATGTGGTCTGCAATAACCCTCATTGCCACGTCCACATTCTCATCCGAGCCGTATTTCTTGCCGGACAGTTCCTCGATTTTGCCTATCATTCCGGTGAAGACGTCGGTGTCATAATTGCTCTTCTTGCCCTGAAGGGTCATACAGAGCCTCTCGAAGCCCATTCCCGTGTCCACATTCCGATGAGGCAACAACTCCAGCGACCCGTCAGCCTTGCGGTTGTACTGCATAAACACGAGGTTCCATATTTCGATTACCAGATGATGCCCCTTGTTCACCAGTTCAGCACCCGGAATTGCCTGTCTCTCAGCGTCATCGCGCAGGTCCACGTGGATTTCGGAGCAGGGACCGCAGGGACCCGTGTCGCCCATTTCCCAAAAATTGTCGTGCTTGTTCCCGAGCAGCACCCTGTCAGCAGGCAGGTGTGTGAGCCAGCGGTCGCGCGCCTCGGAATCGAGAGCCGTGCCGTCTTCTGCAGAACCCTCGAACACGGTTGCATAAAGCCTGTCCTTGTCTATCTTGTACACCTCGGTGAGCAGTTCCCAAGCCCAGTCGATGGCTTCGTTCTTGAAATAGTCCCCGAAGCTCCAGTTGCCGAGCATCTCGAACATGGTGTGGTGGTAGGTGTCGTGTCCCACTTCTTCGAGGTCATTGTGTTTTCCGCTCACCCTCAGACACTTCTGGCTGTCGGTAGCCCTCGGAAACGGAGCGGGGCTGTTGCCCAGGAGCCAGTCCTTGAACTGGTTCATACCGGCGTTGGTGAACATAAGCGTAGGGTCGTTCTTTACGACCATAGGTGCTGAAGGCACGATTGTGTGCCCCTTTGATGCAAAAAAGTCAAGATAGGCTTTTCTGATTTCCTTTGATGTCATCATATATGTTTAATTTTCAATTTTTCATCAAAAAACTCCCTCCTGCAGGGCTTACTCCTGCCTCCTGCAAGGACGAGGGCAAAATATCCTGCGAAATTACAATTTTTTTGGCAAATACTCAAATCTCAAGTTTCGCAAGTTCATATTATATGGTGGAAAGTCCATTGGAAAGATTTGCGAAACTTCGGCATAATCAGTATATTTGCAGGATGCCAGATTTGAAAAAATACATATTCAACCCTCAGACTCTGCTCTATGAGGAAAAAGGAGGCGACTTCAAAAGAAGGATTGCCATGCATTTTTTTCTCATAATCGGCGGACTTCTGACCGGGATTTTCAATCTTTGGCTGCTGACCTCCGTATTCAATATGGAACTGCCCAAGACCAAGTTGCTCAAAAAGCAGAATGCCTCCCTGCTCTATCGCATAGAAATGTTCGGAACTTTTGTCCAGGATGCCGACCGCAGACTCGAATTGCTCCAGCAGAGGGATGATGAAATTTATCGTACCGTGCTGGGTATGAGCCGTATATCTCCCCAGGTGAGGGATGCCGGCTTTCAGGGTGTGAACCGTTATGAATGGCTTTATGAAGGGAATTTCAACAGCGATTTCTCCGATGTGGTTGTGCGCACCGACCAGTTGAGCAAAAAGGCTTTCATCCAGTCCAAGTCCTTTGACGAGGTGATGAGACTGGCCAAACAGGCGGGAGATATGGCCTCCAGCGTGCCCATCATACCGCCCATCTGTCCGGACAAGAAGCGCTACAGGCTGTCCAGCACCTTCGGACGCAGGGCTGATCCCAAAACCGGACGCCCGGCCTTCCATCAGGGTCTGGACTTCGCGGCGAAGAAAGGGGAACCGGTCTATGTCACCGGAGACGGAGTGGTGGAAGAGGTGCGTTTCGACCTGCGGGGCTATGGCAACCAGATTATAGTGAACCACGGTTTCGGTTATAAGACGAGGTATGCCCATTTGAGTTTCGTAAACGTTGTGGAGGGAATGAAACTTCAGAGGGGCGAATGCATAGGCAATGTCGGGAATACCGGAAAATCCACTGGTTCACACCTGCATTATGAAGTGATATACAAAGGCAGAGCGACCAATCCTGCGAATTATATGGACCTGACTATGAGCGTGGAGGAATACTCCACAATGGCTCAGGTGTCCAAGACCAGTTCCGGCAGGGTGGTGGTCAATCCGAGAAGTTTGAAAGGGAGATAGATGATGGCAAACAGAAAGGGATACGTTTTCGACAGGGACAGCCTGGTTTTCCGCAAAAAAGGGATGACCATAGGTTCCGTATTGAAGTTTCTGGCCATTTTCGCCACATCTTCGGTCACTTTCACATTGATGGTTTACCTTATCTTCTCGTTTTTCTTCAACACGAAGGAAGAGGCTGTGCTGATAGAGCAGAACAAGGCATATATGCAGCAGATTCCCCGCCTGCAGGAAAAGGCTGATATGCTCGCCGACGAACTCCGCTATCTTGCGGCCTGTGACAGCATAATCTACCGCTCCATTTTCCGCAGCGATGCCCCGAAACTGGACGTGATGAAGTCCTTTGCATTTCTCGGAGGAATAGACACGATTCCGGACACCCGCGTGACGGAATACTCAGCCGCAAAATTGCGCGTGCTTGAAGACAAATCCCGGTCAGTGGAGGCCAATCTAAGGGCTGTCCTGGAGATTCTGGCAGAAAGGGGAGACCTGCCCCCGATGACTTCCCCGGTTGCCGGACTTTCTCCTGCCCAGGTCGGTGCTTCTGTGGGGAACAGAATCAATCCTTTTTATAAAGTGCCTGTGTATCACGGGGGTATGGATATCATCTCGGATGCTGACGTGCCTGTAGTGGCTACCGGTGAAGGGGTGGTAAGTTCTGTCAAGAGGTCTATGAAAGGTCAGGGCAACGTCGTCACCGTGAGTCATCCGGGAGGATATTTTACGAAATATGCCCACCTGTCCTCGATTTCCGTCAGCAAGGGAATGAAAGTAAGACCGGGCAGCAGGATAGGCGGGGTCGGAGTTTCGGGCAATGCCTATGCGCCTCACCTGCATTACGAAGTGCTTAAGGATACGGTGGTGATGAACCCTGTCAATTATATGTTCGCATCTTTCAACGTGCCGGACTATGTGGATATGCTGGTGGTTTCATCAGTTACCAAACAATCAATGGATTGATTATGGAAAAGCAATTTTTTTCAATTGGAGAAGTGGCGGAATTGCTCGGCGAAAACAATTCTACCGTCAGATTCTGGAGCAATTCCTTCCCGCGCTATGTCCGCCCGACCAGGACTCCGAAAGGAGACAGGGTTTACCGCAGTGATGATATCCGGGCCCTCGAACTGATACGTTATCTCCTCAAGTCCGAGCGCCTGACGATAGAAGGGGCCACCAAGCGCATGGACGAGGACCGGAAGGGAGCGGAAAGGAAACAGAAAATAGTGCAATCGCTGACCTCAATCAGGAAAATGCTGACGGAGGTCGCCCAAAATCTTTGAGACTATGGCAACAATAGGTGATGTGGTGCGCGTCATCGAGTCATTCGCACCGGTAAACATTCAGGAAAGTTGGGACAACTGCGGACTGTGTACGGGCAGCCCGGATGCGGAACTGACCGGGGTGGTCGTTGCATTCGACTGCACGGCTGCTCTGATAGACGAAGCTGTGGCTTGCGGGGCCAATATGGTTGTGACCCATCATCCGCTCATTTTCCACGGTCTGAAGAAAGTGGACGGGACAGATCCCGTGGGCGCGGCTCTGATCAGGGCTATCCGCTCAGGGGTGGCTGTCTATTGTGCCCACACCTCGGCCGACAAGACTCCGGGAGGGGTGAGCTGGGCAATAGCCGGGAGACTGGGGCTGGAGAATGTGTCTGTGCTGGACTATGATGCCGGCGCAAGTTCCGAGGGCTTCGATTGTGGTCTGGGCATTATCGGGGATTTTCCCGAGCCTTTGACCGAGACTCAGGCCATTGAAAAGGTGAAGGAGGCTTTCGGACTGCCTTACGTGAGGTGTTCCCGACCTCACGGCTCTCTTATCCGCAGGGTTGCAGCCTGTGGGGGAGCAGGGGGTTCTCTGGTGGCAAAGGCACGAGAAGCAGGAGCTGACCTGTATCTTTGCGGAGATGTCTCATACCATCATTTTTTTACACCCGAAGGTTTTATGGTTATGGATATAGGTCATTATGAGAGCGAAATAGACATTGTATCCATTTTATTTTCCTTGATTCAGAAAAATTTTCCTACCTTTGCGGTTCGCATTGCGCAACAAAATAACAACAACCCGGTATTTTATTTCTAAAGCTATATGGCGACTACAAAAAAGACACAGAAAATCGAGACTCCAATCGACCGCCACGAGACCTTCGTGTCCATACGGAAGAGTTTTGCTGATTCCGAGACCAGCGTTCCGGAGAAGCTGAAGGCCCTCTATGAACTGCAGCAGACCGACTGCGCTATAGACAAAATCGTGCAGTTGCGGGGAGAACTTCCGATGGAGGTGGAAAGACTCGAAAACGAAATTGCTGAACTCAAGGCCAAGGCAGATCACGTCAATCTGCTGATTGTGGAGTTTACCAAGGGCATAGCGGAGAACAAGCACAATATTTCTGAATGTGAACTCCAGATAGAAAAGTATCGTGCACAGATTCAGAACATCTCCAATAGCCGTGAATACGATTCAATCAACAAGGAGGTTGAGAATCAGGAACTTCTCCGCCAGATTGCAGAGAAGAACATAGGCGAGGCCAAGGAGAAAATCGAGGAGAAGAAACAGGAAATCGCATTCATCAAGGAGAAACTGGCAGTACGCAACGGTGACCTCGAAGCCAAGAAGGCGGAACTCTCAGCCATAGTCGAGTCCACTGCAAAGGACGAGCAAGTGCTTCAGGCCAAGAGGGAAGAGTGCGCAAAGAAAATTGATGCCAGGACTATGAGTGCCTATGACCGCATACGTCAGAGCGTGAACAACCACCTTGCTGTGGTAGGAGTTTACAACGGCAATTCCTGCGGCGGATGTTTCAGCACAATTGCACCTCAGCAGCTCATCAACATCGCTTCCAACAAGAAACTCATAATCTGCGAATACTGCGGCAGAATCCTCGTTAATCCGGACAATTTCGAATAGACCACTGAGCGATGGCTGAAGATAAGAAACCACGGCAGCGCAGCAGAACTTCAGACATAAACCTGGACACCTTGGGGCTTGAGATGGGGAATATCCCGCCTCAGGCTCTTGATGTCGAAGAAGCAGTCCTTGGAGCCCTGCTCATTGAGCCCAATTGCGTCGATGAGGCTATGGGTGAGCTCACTCCGTCCTGTTTCTATTCCAAGACCAACAAGATGATTTTCGAGGCTATGTCCGCCCTTGTTGCGGAACACATAAGCCTCGATGTCATTTCCGTCTCCCAAAAACTCAAGGCACAGGATAATTTCGATGCAGTCGGAGGCGCGCCGGCACTTGTGAAACTCTCCCTGAAGGTTGCCTCGGCTGCGAATATAGAGTACAATTGCCGCATACTCAAGGAAAAGTGCATACAGCGCGAGCTGATTACGGCATCCTGCAAGATTCTGAGGGAATCCTACAAGGAGTCGGCAAATGTGAATGACCTGATGGAGATGGCGCAGACTGAAATTTATGCGGCCATCCAGAACAATGTAAAAAGGGAGGCCCAGCAAATCGGTACAGCCATCAACGAGGCACTTGAAGCCCTGCAGGCGGCCCAGAACAATCCGGGACTCAGCGGAGTTCCTTCCGGTTTCGTGACTTTGGACAGGATAACCCAGGGGTGGCAGCCGTCGGACCTGATTATACTTGCTGCCCGTCCTTCAGTCGGAAAGACTGCCTTTGTGCTGAACATAGCGAGAAATGCGGCTGTGGATTTCAATTACCCTGTGGCGATATTCTCCCTTGAAATGCCCACCATACAGCTTGCCAAGCGTATGATGACGACGGAGTCCCGCATCGATGCCCAGAAAATCAAGGGAGGAGTGAAGCTGGAAGATTATGAGTGGACCCAGCTTGAGACCAGCATTGCCAATCTTGCCAAGGCCCCCATATATATAGATGACACCCCTTCACTTCCGGTCAGCGAGTTTCGTTCCAAGGTCAAGAGGCTTGTGAACCAGAAGGGTGTAAGACTTGTTATTGTGGACTACCTTCAGCTTATGCAGGGTCCCGCTGAACTTCGCGGGTTGAGAGAGCAGGAGGTGGCGGCAATTTCCCGTGCGCTCAAGGCTACTGCCAAGGAACAGAATGTTCCCATCATAGCCCTTTCACAGCTCTCCCGTCAGTCCGAACTCAGGGACGGAAGCCGCAGAAGGCCTCAGTTGAGTGACCTGCGCGAGTCCGGTTCCATTGAGCAGGATGCGGATATGGTGCTTTTCATCCACCGTCTGGATTATCAGGGAATGGCAGCCTCAGCAGAGGAAGTGGGAGTGACTCAACTTATTATCGCCAAGCACCGTAACGGTGAAATCGGAGATGTGCCGCTGAGATTCCATCACGAGGAAGTACGCTTTGTGGATGAGGCCGACAGCACTTTCCGTCAGGCGGACGTGGTAAATTCGGCAATGAATGACGACGCGGGTCCCGATCCGCTTGCCTACACCGGAGGAGGATACTCTACGGGAAGTGAGTTCGGAGACACGGGTTTCGGTAATATATGATATTTCCCGCATTTGCGGAACTTGAATACTTATGGGAAAAGAAATTTCACACGAGGGCAGGATAGTGGAAATCACCCCGGATTTCACTTCAGTGGAGATAGTGAGCCACTCCGCCTGCTCCGCCTGTCACGCCAAGGGATTGTGCGGATTCTCCGAAAGCGAGACCAAACTTGTTATGGTGCCGACCGATCCTTATACTGAAAGACAGGTCGGGGATATGGTGAATCTTGTGTTGAAACCGTCAATGGGATTGAAGGCCGTATGGATTTCCTACGTGGTCCCGCTGGCGGTTCTTATGGTGCTTATACTGGTGCTTTCCAGGTTTGTGGAAAGCGAAGTGTGGGTGGCAGCGGGTTCCCTGGCGGGAGTCGTCGTCTATTATCTCGTCATCTGGCTGCTGAGGGACCGTCTAAAAAATGAATTTGTATTCCATATCCGCTGAAATCCTATTCAAATCTGCATCAACTGATTTTTTCATATTACTAATAAAACTATTATGACCAGTATCATCATTTGGACTATTGCCGTGATCACCTTGCTCGGACTGGTGCTCGCAGTGTCAATCTTCCTTGTGGCGAAGAAATTCACCGTGAAGGAGGATCCGAGAATAGATCAGGTTGAAGCTGTGATGCCGGGTGCGAACTGCGGCGGTTGCGGTTTCGCCGGATGTCGGGCATTTGCGACAGCCTGCGTGGGAGCTGACAATCTGGACAAGACATTCTGTCCTGTGGGCGGCAACGAGACTATGAAAAAGGTGGCTGACATTCTCGGAATGGCAGTTCAGGAAAAGGCACCGATGGTGGCGGTTGTGCGCTGCAACGGCTCTTGCGCAAACCGTCCTAAAACTTCAAGCTATGACGGAGTGCAGTCCTGCCGCGTGAAGGCTTCCCTCTATGCCGGCGACACTGCCTGCCGCTACGGTTGTCTGGGCTGTGGCGACTGTGTTGAGGCCTGTGCTTTCGGGGCAATCAAGATGGATCCTGAAACCGGACTTCCTGTGGTTGACCAGGAAAAATGTACAGCCTGCGGTGCCTGTGCGAAAGCTTGTCCCAAGGGCATCATTGAAATCAGGAACAAGGGACCGAGAAATATGCGCATCTATGTTTCCTGCATCAACAAGGACAAGGGTGCCGTGGCCCGCAAGGCCTGCAAGGCTGCCTGCATAGGTTGCGGAAAATGCGCCAAGGTTTGTGCCCACGATGCCATCACCGTGGAGAACAATGTGGCCTATATAGACTTCACCAAGTGCAAGCTCTGCCGCAAGTGCGTACTCGAATGTCCTACCGGAGCCATACACGATGTCAATTTCCCCAAGCCTGCAGTGAAGCCGGCACCGAAACCTGCCCCTGCCGCTGCAGAGAAACCTGCTGCACCGGCTCCTGCCGCTGAAGCAGCACCGGCTCAGAATAAACCAGTAACCAAGGAGGAGAAGTGATGAAAAAGACATTCAAAATAGGTGGAGTACACCCGAATGACAGCAAGATTTCAGCATCCTGCAAAATCGAGAAGCTCCCGCTTCCGAAGACCGTGTACGTCTCTATGGCACAGCACCTCGGTGCCCCGGCCAATCCTGTAGTTGCAGTGGGCGACAGCGTGAAGACCGGACAGGTCATAGCAGAACCGGCAGGATTCATTTCCGCCTTTGTCCACTCACCAG
Organism: Rikenellaceae bacterium; assembly: GCA_022771245.1. Taxonomy (GTDB): domain Bacteria; phylum Bacteroidota; class Bacteroidia; order Bacteroidales; family UBA932; genus Cryptobacteroides. Next base: position 17,289 of record JALFCH010000127.1, read on the forward strand.
CGACCGGAATCGTGAAATCCATAGCTCCCCGTCAGGATCTGGCAGGCAATTGGATGAACCATATAGAAATTGCTGTGGCAGAGGAAGAAGTATGGGCCGAAGGCATAGATGTTTCTCCGGAAATAGTGACTGAAATCCCTGCCGACACCGCGTTTATCGTAAACCGCATCAAATCCAACGGAGTCGTGGGCCTTGGCGGAGCAACTTTCCCTACCCACGTGAAACTCTGTCCTCCTCCGGGCAAGAAGGCCGACTGCCTCATACTCAACGGAGCGGAGTGCGAGCCTTACCTCACTTCCGACAACCGCATAATGATTGAGAGAAGTCAGGAAATCCTCATCGGAGCCGCCCTTATGCAGAAGGTACTCGGAGGCTGTCCCGCAGTGGTGGGCATAGAGGACAATAAGCCGGAGGCTATCAAGGCTATGTCCACAGCCCTCGATGCTCTCAAGGCCAAGTCCTCCGACTATTCAGGTATCCGGATTCAGATTCTGAAGAAGAAATACCCTCAGGGCGGTGAAAAACAGCTCATCGCAGCCGTGATGAAGAGGGAGGTCAAGTCTATGGGGCTGCCTATAGATGTGGGTGCCGTGGTGCAGAATGTGGCCACATCCCTGGCTGTCTATGAGGCTGTCCAGAAGAATATGCCTCTGATTACCAACACGATGACCATCACTGGAGATTGTCTCCCGCAGGAGCGCCAGCACAATTATCTCTTCCGCATAGGAATGCCTCTTTCCTATATCGCAGAGTACGCAGGAGGAGTGCCTCAGGAGGCTGCGAAGATAGTTTCCGGTGGTCCTATGATGGGAAAGGCAATTGCAAATATGGATGCCTGCACGGTCAAAGGTTCATCTTCTCTTCTGTATCTTACCGAAAAACAGACGCGCCGCAAAGCTGAGAGCAACTGTATCCGCTGCGGCAAATGTGCCGATGCCTGCCCTATGGGTCTGGAGCCGTTCCTTCTGAACAAATGTGCCAAGAACGGCCTTATGGACGAACTTGAGCAGTATTCGGTTCAGGACTGCATCGAGTGCGGCTGCTGTCTCTATACCTGCCCTGCCAACATTCCTCTTCTGGATGTCATCAGGCTTGCCAAGGGCGATGTAATCAAAATCATCCGCGCTCGTGCTGCGGCTCAAAAGAAATAAGTAACTATGATAGTATCACCATCACCCCATCTTCACAGCAGCCTTTCCACAAGAAGGCTGATGGCAGATGTGATTATCGCGCTGCTGCCTGCAGTCATCCTTTCCTGCCTGCTCTATGGCTGGAAGGAACTGTTTCTGCTCGGTGTCAGCATTGTTTCCTGTGTGGGAGTCGAGTATCTCATCAACAGATTCCTTCTTAAAAAGCCTTGCTCTGTCGGAGACCTTTCGGCGGTTGTCACAGCTGTTCTTCTTGCCCTGAATGTACCGGTATCCTGCCCTTGGTGGGTGCTGACAATAGGCGCCATCTTCGCAATAGGAGTGGTAAAAATGACCTTTGGAGGACTTGGACAGAATATTTTCAACCCTGCAATTGCAGCCCGTGTATTCCTCCTTCTTTCCTTCCCGACGGCTATGACATCTTGGGACTACATCCCGACCGGGCTTTTCGGAAGCGTGGATGCGGTTTCCGGACCGACTCTTCTGGGGCTCGTTGCCGAACAGGGTTTGGATTCTGTGGCAGGTTTGGACTGGAAACATCTGCTCATCAATACCTGCGGCGGTTCTGCCGGTGAGCTTTCGGCTCTTGCCCTGATTGCCGGATTTGTGTACCTGCTTGCACGCAAGGTCATCAAGCCTTGGATAACCCTTTCCATACTCGGCACTGTAGCAATCTTTGCCCTTGTCTATGCCCTTGTGGCACAGCCTGCAATGGGAGTCGGAGCATTCGTGGCCTTCCATCTGCTCAGCGGAGGTCTTCTCCTGGGTTCCATCTTTATGGCCACCGATTATGTCACTTCCCCTATGAGCGACTGGGGCGGAGTGGTTTATGGAGTCGGCATTGGTCTTCTGACTATGCTCATCCGTTGTTTCGGTGCCTATCCGGAAGGTGTTTCCTTCGCAATCCTCATTATGAATATGGTGGTTCCTCTAATCAATAAGGGCTTCCACCAGAGAAAATACGGGAGGGCATAAGTTATGGCACTTCAATCATCATTCAAAAATATGCTGATATGCCTGACGACTATCTGTCTGGTATGTTCAGCCCTGCTTGCGGGCGTGTATGCAGTCACAGCCGAGCCTATCGCAGCTGCTGCGGTGAAGAAGACCAACGACGCCATCGCGGCCGTACTCCCTCAGTTTGAAAAGGCATCGGAGGAAAAATCCGTACTTTTTGAGGGTAAGGAATACAAGTATTATGAGGTTTATGATATAGAAGGCGAAGTTATGGGTTATGCCATAAAATCAGCTGAAGGCGGTTTCGGAGGCCCTGTCAGCCTTATGGTGGGTGTGCTCACGGACGGAGTTGTATATAACACCAACGTCCTCTCACACGCAGAGACTCCTGGTCTTGGAGCAAAGTGCACAGAGCCTGCCTTCCACGACCAGTTCATGGAACTCAACCCTTCCACGACCAGACTTGATGTCAAGAAGAACGGTGGTGACATAGATGCCATCACGGCTGCCACCATCACTTCCAATGCCTACACCAAAGCTGTGGCAAAGGCTGTGGCAATCGCTGCGACAATCAAGGAAGCCCCTCAGACAGAAGTTGAATCCGTAACTGAAGGAGGATCAGAAAATGAGTAAACTGAAATACATAGTCAACGGCATCCTGAAGGACAATCCGACCTTCGTGCTCCTTCTGGGTATGTGTCCTACCCTGGCCACCACCTCTTCCGCAATCAACGGTATGAGTATGGGACTTGCCACTCTCTTTGTCCTCGTGCTTTCCAACATTGCCATCTCGGCTGTTGCGAAGTTCATTCCGGACAAGGTGCGCATCCCGTCCTACATCGTAATCATAGCCACCTTCGTGACTTTGCTCCAGTTCCTTATGCAGGCTTTCCTGCCTTCAATCTATGAGACTCTCGGACTGTTCATCCCGCTCATCGTGGTGAACTGCATCGTGCTCGGACGTGCGGAGGCATTTGCCAACAAGCATACTGTTCTTGAGTCAGCCTGCGACGGCATCGGCATCGGACTCGGATTCACCATAGCCCTGACTGTTCTCGGTCTGGTGCGTGAACTTCTCGGCAATCTATCCGCATTCGGCTGGAAACCTGTGGAAGGCGACGGGATTCTCGTGTTCATCCTTGCTCCGGGTGCCTTCCTCGTGCTGGGATATCTCATCGTCCTTTTCAAAAAAATCACTGAGCGTAAAAACTGATACTTATGGAATATTTGATAATTATAATATCTGCGATATTCGTCAATAATATCGTTCTTTCACAGTTCCTCGGAATCTGTCCTTTCCTCGGTGTTTCCAACAAGCTTTCCACCGCGGTGGGTATGTCCGGAGCCGTGTGCTTCGTGATAACTCTTGCTACACTGGTGACCTATCTGCTTCAGGTCTATGTGCTTGCGCCTCTGAATATCGAGTTCCTGCAGACCATAGCCTTCATCCTCGTGATTGCGGCCCTGGTGCAGATGGTGGAAATCGTGCTCAAGAAAGTGAGTCCTTCGCTCTATTCCGCCCTCGGAATCTTCCTTCCGCTCATCACCACCAACTGTGCAGTGCTCGGAGTGGCCCTGATTGTAGTGACCAAGGAATTCAGCTTCGGCGGTGAGCCGCATATGCTCAACCTCGTGGAGTCTCTCGTGTATGCCCTGTCCACAGCTGTGGGATACGGCCTTGCGATGGTGCTCTTTGCCGGAATACGCGAGACTCTTGCCCTGAACAGCGTGCCTAAATCTTTCAAAGGTGTTCCGATTGCCCTCATTTCTGCCGGCATAATGGCTATGGCATTTATGGGATTCTCGGGTCTTGTATAGCTTTTCAGGAGGACGGCAACTTTTTTATGATGAAAAAGTGAAAAAATCGACATAATTTTTTTATCAATCGTCATTTCCTTTCATATTTAGTTTTATATTGCACTCCGACTTTGGGGTGCAATTTTTTTGTACTTATGAAAATCAAGGAAATGTTCCTGGAAGAGAGGCCCAGGGAGAAGATGAAGCAAAGGGGGATGGATGCCCTCACGGATGTGGAATTGCTGGCTTTGGTACTCCACAGCGGTTCCGGAAAGAAGAATGTAATCGAGTTGGCCAGGGAGCTCTATTCCGAGTATTCAGGCAGTCTGTGCAGTCTGTCGGCTGCTTCCCCGGACCGCCTGATGCAACTGGGAGGCATAGGTTTCGGGAAGGCTTCAACCATCTGTGCGGCTTTTGAACTGGGCCGCAGGTGTGCCAGTCAGAAGGCATTCAGAAGCAACACCTCCATAGTCAATTCCGATATGGCCTGTGCGCTTATGTCGCCGTCAATGAGGGTCTTGGACCACGAGGAATGCAGAGTGCTTTTCCTGAACCGAAAGAACCGTGTGTTGGACTGTCAGGTGGTGAGCACCGGAGGCCTGGTGTCCACAGCCATGGACCCTCGTATCGTGGCGAGAATGGCTCTGGAGAAGAAGGCCACCTCGGTCATCCTTTTCCACAATCATCCATCCGGATGTCCGCTTCCCGGAGATGCGGATATCTCCGGCACCGAGACCCTGCGGAAGGCCCTGTCTTCGATTGACGTGCTCTTGCTGGACCATATCATCATTGCAGGAGATTCCTGGTACAGTTTCGCAGACGAAATGGAGAGGAAATACTGACAAAAGCCTGCGAAAGTCAAAACAGTTTGCTATTTTTGCAGACTATAATACATATCGCTATGAAGGTTATCAATCTTGGAGAGCAGAATTCGGTGCTCAATTCCTTTGTTGCCCAGATGAGGGACAAGTCGGTTCAGAAAGACAGTATGCGTTTCCGCCGCAATCTCGAAAGGGTGGGTGAAATCTTCGCTTACGAAATCAGTCGCTGCTTCGACTACAGTCCGCGTAAGGTGGAAACTCCGCTCGGCACAGCCTCGGTTCCAGATTGCGACGATTCATTGGTGATTGCTGCCATACTGAGGGCAGGACTGCCCCTGCATCAGGGCCTTCTGAATTTCTTCGACAATGCCAAGTCTGCCTTTGTGGCAACCTACCGCAAATACATCAAGGGTGACGACTTCACAATGAATGTGGAGTATGCGAGTTCCATCAAGCCGGACGGAAAGGTGCTTATCATAGCAGATGCAGTGCTTGCAACCGGAGCTTCCCTCAAACTCGTATATGACAGACTTCTGGAAGAAGGGGCTCCGAAATACACCCATCTTGTCTGCCCGATATGCAGCGCATATGCCGTGGAACATCTTCAAATGGTTATGCCGGACAATGTCACACTATGGGTGGCTGCAATAGACGAAGAACTCACCAGCCATTCCTACATTGTGCCGGGATTGGGAGATGCAGGTGACCTTGCCTATGGGGAAAAGAGTGAATAATTATTCTCCTGGCGGTTTTGCCTATGCTCTGGCGGTGACGGTGCTGTTTGTTGTGCTGTCACTTTTTCCGCCCGTAGAAATTTTCGGAATCAAACTTGCCCGCCCAAATCTCTATCCGGAGGTGCTTGAATATGACGACAGTTCCTTGCCTGAGGATATTTTGCCTGATTTGCAGACTCTTATCCTGGAGCCCCAGCCGCTTGTGTCCGATTCGGTGCAGCTGACATTCGGGGATGCCGATTCGAGCCGTACCATAAGGATAGCCTTTATGGGCGATTCCTTCATCGAAGGGGATATATTCACTTGCAACCTCAGGGAACATCTCCAGTCGGATTTCGGTGGAGCAGGGGTAGGTTTCGTGCCCTGCCAGCTCCCGTTCAAGATTTACCGCCGCACCGCTTCCGTCAGCAGCAGCCTCTGCAAGAGTTATGGGATACTGAAGGTTAAATCCGCTCCCGAATCCCTGAAGGACAAGTTCCTCGCAACCGGCTACCTGTCCACAGCCGGCAAGGGAGCCGTGATGGAGTGGAAATGCGGGGACAATTTCAGCCACCTCAGGGGAGGAGACCTCTGTCGTGTGCTTTTCCTCAGCCCTTCGGACAGCCGTGTGGAATTGTTGGCGGACGGTGAGAAGACACTTGAATGCAATGTTTCCGGCTCAGATCTGCTCAGGCAGATTGTGGTTCACCGGCCGGCGGAAAAACTGGAGCTCAGGGTTCTGGAAGGAGAACTGCTGGTCTATGGGGCCTCGTTCGAGTCCTCCTCGGGTGTGATTGTGGACAATCTTTCCGTGCGCAGCAATAACGGAGGAGGCATCTTCAATGTATCCTCCCAACTAAACCGCCAGTTTGCCACCCTGCTGGACTATGACATAGTGGTCCTCCAATATGGCCTGAACATTATGCTCCCGGACAAGCAGAACTACAGCAAATACCAGAAACAGCTGGAGGATATGATAGAATATGCCCGCGCCATTTTCCCGGAAAGCCTGATTGTGGTGATGGGAGTAACTGACCGTGGCATACTCAGGGAGGGGGAGAATGAATATTCCTCAATCCGTTCTGCCGATGCCCTTACCCGTCATCAGAAGGCAGCTGCAGAGAATAAGGGAGTGTTGTTCTGGAACTCCTGGTCTGAAATGAACGAACTTGGAGGACTCCCGGTGTTTGCCGAAAGAGGATGGATTGCCACAGACCAGACGCATTTCACCTATGCCGGAGGTTCCGTGCTTGCAGGAAGGATGTATCCTTTTATGTCCTCGCTTGTACTGGAGGCAAGTGGACACGAAATGGAGCCTTTGGAGCCTGTGGATTCTGTTCCTACCGCCCCAGCTGAAATCCTTGATTCCAGAAACCGTCTTGCATTGCCGGACTCGGCGGAAAGCATAAGAAATTAATCTGCAATGTCAGTAATTCCTGTGATAACAAGTTGTGGCTCAATCCTTTTGGCAGGGATTGAGTGGCCTGTTGTCTCCGGTGACTGCTTGAGTTTGCTGCTTTCCTCTCTGAAATACAATCCTGAACATCCGCTTCAGCTGCCGAGTGTCTTCACCCTGACTTTCCTCCTTGTATTATTTCCTGCCCTGGCTCTGTGCTCAGGACGGCCCAAAGTACGGAAGTGGTTGCTGATCTTGGCATCCCTCTACCTCTATTACAAACTGAGCGGAGCATGGGTGCTTCTTCTGGTGCTGCTTGCGGTGGCCACCTGGCTCCTTGCTCTGCGCGGAAATACCGGGCAAAAGGCCATATGGCCTGTCGTTGTAACTGTGGTCCTGAACCTGTTGCTGCTTGTACTGTTCAAGGCCGGAGGAGTTTTCGGAAGCTGTCTGGGCATAGAGTTTTTCCCTGCCGGACTCGCAATCCCCGCAGGTATATCCTTTTTCTGCTTTCAGTCCATTTCCTATGTCGTGGACTGCAGAAGGGGGAGGATAAGCCCTCTCAGGTCATTTCCCGATGTACTTCTTCTGCTGGCCTATTTCCCGAAGATGTTTCTCGGTCCTCTTGTGAAGAACAAGGACTTCATAGCCTCCATACAGCATCCCCACCTGACTGTGACGGCTTCTGAAAGGGCCGGTGCAATACGCAGGGCGGCATTCGGAATTGTCAAGTTCTGTGTTCTGTCCAGAATCATAGGACGCTTTCTCGTGGACCCGGTCTTTTCTGCCCCGGCCTCTGCACCGGCTCCAGTATGTCTTCTGGCAGTGTATGCCTACACATTCCAGCTCTATTGCGATTTTTCCGGCTACACTGACCTCGCCATTGGCCTGTCCTGTTTTATCGGCCTGCCCCTGCCTGAGAATTTTGCCCTGCCATACCATAGCGCAAGTATTACCGAGTTCTGGAGACGCTGGCACATAAGCCTTTCCTCCTGGTTGAAGGATTATCTTTACATAAGTCTCGGGGGTAATCGCAAGGGCCGTCTCCGCACCTATGCCAACCTTTTGATTACTATGGTGTTAGGTGGTCTGTGGCACGGTGTGGGGCTGATGTTTCTGCTGTGGGGACTCTGGCACGGTTTGCTCTTGTGTCTGCACAAACTTATGCTCGGCATAGACAAACCTTTCACAAAATACTGGTTTGCCAAGACAGGTTCCACTATGAAACTGTTTCCTCGGGCAGTCGGGGTCTTTCTGACATTCAATGCCGTAGCCTTCGGGTGGCTGATGTTCCGCAGTCCTGATTGGGGCACTTTCTCCGCTCTCACTCAGGGAATCTTGTCGGACTGGTCTGTTCCGGCCTGGTCTTATTTGCTCGCCCAAACCTCCGCCGTATCTCCCGATCTGTCAACTGCAGCGTCACTGGCAATTCCCGCAGCTGCACTTGTGGCGGCTGTCCTAACCCATTTCCTGCCTTCAGGGGCTTTGACGCTGAGTGACAGGATATTGGAACGTTCCGGTTTTGCGATTCAGGTACTTGTGCTCGTTTTGGCGATATGGCTTGCATTCCAGACCACAGCTGTGCTTTTCCCAGGAATCGCCTCCGCCCTGCCTGTTTATGCAAATTTCTGAA
>JALFCH010000130.1 GCA_022771245.1 Rikenellaceae bacterium
GAGCATATTCTCGTGAACGGAGAGAAGGTCAAGGCAGTCGGAAAGGACGGGCTCACTCCGATTTTCGGAGTGGATGCTGAAGGCTATTGGACTGTCAGCTATAACGGCCTCACATTCATACAGGTGAAGGACGAAAACGGCAATCCTGTCAAAGCAATTCCTGACGGCAGCTCGGAAGACAAATGGTTCAATAGCGTAAGCGTTGATGGGGACAAGTTGGTTGTCGTTCTCAAGGATGGAAGCACCTACAGCCTCCCTATAATCAAGGATTTCAAATGTGCAATTCAGAATGCCGAATCCGAGATTGTCTTCAACTACGGCGAAACTAAGTCTTTCACAGTGGAAATGGTCGGAGTTGCCACAGCTATGGTGACCGCGCCTGAAGGCTGGGCTGCTGTTCTGGACGAAACCACACTTTCCGTAACCGCTCCGGCCCAGACCAAAGCCGTGCTTGCCAACAGCAAGACTGACGTCTGCATACTCGCGGTTTCCAACTCGGGCTTTTCAACCATTGCCAAAGTCAAGGTAAGCCTGAACGACACTCCTGTGGTTACCGGCCCGGCAGCTACCGTTACTTTCAAATCCTCCGAAGCCTGCAATGTGGTATCTTTTGAGGTTAAACTTGCCAATGCAAGCGCATTCTACTATCTTTTCCAGAAGAGTGAAGAGACAGCACCTGATGCCGCTGCTATGACCACAAAAGGAGAGAAGTGGAATGTTTCAACCCAGGCAATAGGCCCTACCACCTTGAATTCAATCAATTGTGAACCGGAAACCAGCTATACTCTTTACATTCTTCCAGTTGACGGGGATGTTCAGGGAGCCATTGCTTCTGCAAGCGGCACCACTCCGGCTGCAACCGGTCTGTATGCCAAGTATTGGAATGGAGAAGAACTGACAATCGGAGGAGTTACAGTCAGCAAAACAACACATCCGACTGCGTATTACATTTCAAACGCAATGAGCATCCAGTTCATCAGCAAACCTGGTGTATATTTCGTTGAACCTGACGCTACAGATGTGGAAATCAATTCCGGAATACAGAATGTCATTGTGGTTTCCAATGGATCCAGCAGGGCTTCTGTCAGACGCTCGTCACAACTTGCCGTCAAAGCAACAGAGTTTGAGGATTCGTTCATTATGTCCAATATCAATTTTACCACCGGACAGACTACAGGAAATATGCTCGGAGTTAACGGCGACGAAGCTAAGACTTACGTATTTGAGAACATTTACTTCGAGAATTGCGGATTCGAGGTGCCTAAGGATATGAACTTTATGTATTCAACGTACAATATCGGCAGCTTCGGTATGGTGGATTGCGACATAAAGCTCCACGCCACCACCGCCGAGAAGAACATTCTGTCCACCAACACCAACAATGACGTGCCTTACTCTCTCTGTTTCAGAAACAACATAATTTATTGTACAGACGGGGACGTGACAGGTTATCAGGTGTTCAAAAACATCAATGCAACCGTTTCGAATGTTGAATTGTCCAGCAATACATTTGCAAAGGTCTATGTGAAAGCAACCAATGGACTTATCTCTGCAAAACACTGCGGAACCGTTGATGTCAAGAAAAATCTGTTTTATACTCCTGATTACGAAGCACTGGTTGGAGCAAAATTCACCAGCATTATCTACGCTACAGACACAAACAAATCAAGTGTAGGTGAAGATAAGGCAGCTGCAAACAGCGCCGGATTCACATTCACTTCGAACCTGGCCTATTATTCTACCGCAGTACCAGAGAAAAGACTGAAATGCAGCTATTACTCCAACGATGGCTCGGGCTGGCTCTACAACAAAACTGAAGACCCATTGGCAACAAAAGACTTCACCAACGGAGTATTCACCACTACAGAAACCTACGCTTCCTACGGAGCAAAGAGATAATCTAAGAACGATTGTCAGTAATAGGGGTGCGGTTATTTCCGCATCCCTTTTTTATTGCCCGTCATCGAAGACGAGTCTATCCCCGGTGGCTGGATGGTCGAACGAAAGGGAGCAGGCGTGAAGGCAAAGGTGGTTGACACCCGGGAAAAAGCCGCCGTAGAGCAAGTCGCCGGCAATTGGCCGTCCGAGGCCGAGGGCGTGGGCGGAATGAACTCGGAGCTGATGCGTACGGCCGGTAAGGGGGTGAAAGTTTATGTCGGTGGTGCCATCGGGGTTGGTGCCGAGTATGCGGTATTCGGTTACGGCTTCCTTGCCTGAATGGAAGTCCACTTTCTGGCGGGGACGCTCATCATAGTCGGGGCTCAGGGGAAGGGAAATTGTGCCGGAGTCAGGTGCCGCTGAAACTGGAGTTGTCACGGATGATTTCATGGTGAGTTTATCAGAGGCTGAAGGGGTCTTATCCGGAGGACAAAGCCTTGCCCTATAGGTTTTGGAGACGGTCCTTTCTTCAAATTGCTTCTGAAGGTTGGTCTGCGCCTCAGGAGTCCTGGCATAGACAATTACACCTGAGGTGTCCATATCCAGGCGGTGAACAGGGAAAACATCTTCCCCGAAACAGGTCTTGAGATAGTCAAGGACGGACAATTTTCCGTCAAGGCCCGGAACAGAGGGCATACCGGAAGGCTTCGAGACAACAATAATATCATTGTCGGAATGAAGAACTTGCACATCTTGAGACACTTCCGATGCAGACTCCACGAGTTGGAGTCCCTTGAGCATAAATCCCAGCAAAGGGCCGCATTTGGAAGTGCAGGACGGATAGAAATGCCCTTGCACCCTCACCGCTGTCCCCGAAGATGCTCCATACCAGAACTCGCCCATTGCCAATGGTTTCAGGCCGTTGCGGAAGGCAAATTCGAGCAGTTTCGGAGCTGCACAGTCCCCTGTTCCTCCCGGCGGGACGAGCCCATTTGCAGCAAATATATCCCATACTGAAACTTCCTCTCCGCAGGAGTTGTGAACTATGTAATGGTTGAATATCCATTTCTGAAGAGAGTCGGACAATTCGCGATGCTGCTGACGCAGGAGGCCGATTTGCTTGGAATATACTGTCAGGCCTGATTCAAGTTCTGCTATGCTTTGCTCAAAACGCTTCTTCACACGCTTGAATTCTGCCTTCTCGAACTGGCTCTGCTTCACAAGTTCCGCCAATCTTTCAGGCCCTGCTCCAACTTCCCTTTCAGTTTCACGTGCAAGACGGGAACATTCCATTCGGGAGCGCATATCATTAAGCCGGAGCGACATTTGAGAACGGGTCTCGGACAGTCTGGATTGCAGATTGAGGTATCCGCAGTCCGACTCAAGTTCCCTAAGACGACACACAATACCGCTGATTTCCTCCTCCATTTTCCTGTAATGTCCTTGAGGTTCAGTGAGGTCGAATATAGGCGGCACGAAGCCCTCAATCCGGCTTTTGCCTGCTGCCAATCCGGAAAAACCCGAGAGGTAACCCAGTTTTCCTGAATTGTCTCTCACCACCAGCACTCCCAGCATCTTGCCGGGCCGGAAAGCCTCGCTCAAAAACGGGGACTCCCCTATCCTTGCCATCAGTCCGGATGCCGCCTCACGCACTGCTGCACAGGGCTCATAGCGGAAAGGATTATTGATCTCTCCTTCCTTCAGCCCCAGAGCAAATTCCTCGGGCAAGTATTGCAGATAGGTTTGGGTTTCCATCAGAATCAGACATAGACAATGTGCAAATATCGTCAAAATCATCGACACGAACAAAAAGCGCAGCTCCTGTCACAGGGGACGCGCCATTCATTAGAAGTTAAGGCTGGTTATGGACAAGTTGAAGAAGGTGGAAGAGGATGTCCGCTCCGCAATGCTGCCATAATATTGGCCGGAGACCGCCGCGCCAACAACTCCCGTTTCATAAAATCCATAGCGGGAGCCACATGTTCAAAGAATCTGTAATACCCCTCACACAGCCAGTTAAGCCCCGGTTCCCCGTCTGAGGTATGGAGGAATCTGTTCTTGGGACACTCCCCATTGCAGGCAAACAGATACTTGCACTCCCGGCACTGCCGAGGCAAAGAAGTGTATTTGGCAGCTCCAAAGTTCTGCTCCTTCTCTCCATACATCATTTCGACAAGACTCTGCTCCCGGATATTTCCGAGTTTGTATTCCGGAAAGACAAAATGGTCACAGGCAAAGACATCGCCATTGTATTCCATCACTCCGGCGTGACCGCAAGTACGGGCCATAGTGCAGATTCCGGGCTGTTCCCCCAACCAGTTCGCAAGAGTTGAGTCAAACAGCTGAATGAAATACCGTCCCACGTCATTGTAAACCCATTCATCGAATATTGCGCAGAGGAACTCGCCCCATTGTCGCGCTTGCACGCTGAAAGGAGCGAGGGGCAAGTCATCCGAATCGGCAGGACAGGCCAGATGGCGTCCGTCAGAATGAGTCGTAAGGCGCTCGACTATTGGAGTGAACTGAATGTAGCGGCATTGTATATCCTTGAAAAATCTATAGAATTCGAGAGGATGGTTCCCGTTGTAATCATTGACTACTGCAAGCGCATTCCATTCCACCCCATAGCGGTTGAGCAGTTCAATACCCTTCATCACTTTTGCAAAGGAGGGCTTGCCCCGAAGATTGTGTCTGTAGCGGTCGTGAAATTTCTCCGGACCGTCAATAGACACTCCCACAAGCCATTTGTTGTCCCTGAAAAACTGGCACCATTCATCGGTCAGAAGGGTTGCATTGGTCTGGATGCTGTTGTCCACCTGCCTTCCTCGGGCATATTTTTTCTGTAACCCTACGACCTTGCGGTAGAATGACAGGGGCCGCATCAGAGCCTCTCCCCCGTGCCAGGTAAAGAGCACCTGAGGCATAGTCTGGGACTCAAGGTACTGGCGGATGTACAGTTCGAGAATTTCATCGCTCATCTCAAACTTTGGGACGGACTGTTCCTTCCTGTACAGATGCAGTTTTTCCAGGTAATAACAATATTCACAAGCCAGATTGCAGGCCGGACCCGCCGGTTTTGCCATCACATACAAAGGCTTGGAGA